>JBBJOD010000036.1:0-16089 GCA_037721715.1 Chitinophagaceae bacterium
AATAAAGATATCCCAGCGCGCTTTGAGCTGAAATCTCCGGAAATGGAGGCAGACTTAATTTTAAGAGATTTCAGCTGAAGCGCGAAACCGTTTTTATGCAGGCGCTCTACGGCGCTTCGCTGAATTGACAATGAAAAAATTAATGATTCTGCCCGTAAGTGCGATCCTCAGCAACCTTACTCCGGCGCTTTGCTCTAACTCACAATTACAGACCCATTCACTTGTCCGGAAATGGAGGAAGACTGAATTTTAGGAGATTTCAGCTGAAGCGCGAAACCGTTTGTTATGCAGGCGCCCTACGGCGCTTCGCTGAAACAAAGTGTTAAAGTACATAAGGGAAACCACGAAACACGTTCCTGGCTTCACACCTTCTTCCTTGTTGGTTTGCCAACGCCTGCAGTAACACCCACCCTCTTGTCCTTTCAGGCATATGCCTGCATTTTAACAAAAACACTACTTTAAATCGCATAGCTTACCAATTTTACAAAGATGTGAATAATGTATCTGAAAATTTTAACTGTAGCCGGGTTAGCAAGTTTTGAAATTTATGCTGCGATTCCTGCAGGTTTTGCTTTTGGCTTGTCAGCCTGGATTATATTTTTTGCAAGTGTACTTGGAGGTATCGCCGGAGTATTTGTAGCAGCTTTTTTAGGAGATAGGATCAGGAGATTCTTTGCAAGCAATAAGCCTGCTAGAGAATCAACACCTAAAACAGGTCTTGTTTACCGAATTTGGAACAAATACGGCGTTATAGGTTTAGGATTTTTAGGAACAATAACAGTAGGTGCACCTGTAAGCCTTGCCGTTGGAATAGGCTTCCGAGCTCCCCTACAAAAACTTGTTACCTGGTGTTGTATAGGAGTTATTACCCGTTGTATTACATTTACCCTCATTGGATACTATGGTTTAAAACTGTTTTAATCTCTTAGAAAACCATGAAAAAAATTGCATGCCTTTTATTGATAACTTTCGTAATAGGAAGTAGTGTCGGTCTATTTGCCCAACCACTAGTGAAATTTAAAGAAAAAACCTACACCAATCCCTTGCCAGTTGTATTTGGAGATCCTTACGTGTTGTATGTTAAAGGTGAAAAGTATTACATGTATGGAACTGGTGGTGCTAAGAATGGTTTTGCAGCCTACTCTTCCGTTGATCTTGTAAATTGGAAAAGCGAAGGGCAGGTCTGGTATGCCAGCAACAACAATGGATGGACAGACAGCACTGCCGGATGGGACGGTGCCTACTGGGCACCTGAAGTATATGAAGTAAATGGAAAATTTTATATGTTTTACAGTGCCCAATGGAAAGTGAACCCAACCAAAGAGTATGAAAATTTTCGCATTGGTGTGGCTGTGGCAGACAAACCGACAGGACCATTTATTGACTTATATAATAGACCAATTTTTGATCCCGGCTATCCAATCATTGATGCGAACCTCTTGTTTGAAAAAAATGGGAGGTTATATCTGTATTATTCGCGATGTGCGTACAAACACCCGGTAAAAAGCGAGGTGGCAGATTGGGCAAAAAGCAAAGGCTGGTTCAAGGAGATTGAAGAAAGCTGGGTTTATGGAGTGGAATTGAAACCAGATTTCAGCGGTGTTATTGGAGAGCCGGTATTGTTATTACATCCACCCGTAACAATGACGGACAAGCAGGCTGAATGGGAAAGCAATTCTGTAATATCAAAGGAAATAAATCGCAGGTGGACAGAAGGTTCAGTTACATTCAGGGAAGGAACTACTTATTACATCATGTTTTCTGCAAATTATTTCGGGGGTAAAAATTACGCAGTGGGTTATGCAACTTCCAAAACTCCGTTAGGACCATTTAAAAAATCCAGCGATAACCCGGTACTTGCAAAAAACGTAGACAAGGGAGGAATAGTGTCAGGTACCGGGCATAACAGCATTATTTACTCACCCGATGGCAAAGAAATGTTTTGCGTATACCATGGCAGAACTACAGCAACAGGAGAGAACCGCGTAGTATTTATTGACCGGATGAAAATTTTGAAAGACGGACGACTGGTGGTTGAAGGTCCAACTACGAAACCACAGCCTTTACCTTCAGGATCTACACAATTAATGCGTTAATTTGAATTAAAAACTGACCGGAATTATAAAACGTAGAATTTGGAACTCATCGATCTCCAGGAAATTTTATATTTTCAAAAGTTTTATAATTATTTAAGTTAGTAGCTGGTGCAAAAAAACAAATAACCTTCATTTCGACATCGCCTGTGTTTTTCAATATGTGTACCTTCCCTTGCTCGAAAAGTATGGCTGATCCAGTGCTTACTTCACCCACCTCATTTTCAATCATTACTTTACCGTTACCGTTAATAATATAAATGAGCTCTTCGCTGTTAGGATGTGAGTGAGCCGGCCGCACAGATTCACCGGGCAATACGCGGATAACACAAACAGACAAATTTTTTGCGTGGAGAGAATCGTTGTTCACCAGCCAGCGCATGAACCTACCCGGGAGAGCTATTTCTGGTACGTCATTTTCATGAATAATAGTCATTTAATGAGTTGTTAAGGTGTGTATTATTTTATCACTTATGTGTGCGGCATCTAATCCATAATGTGCAGCCAACTCGGGGTAAGTACCTGAATGAATATAATGAAGCCCCCCCTGACCCGTTGTGTTGATCGGGATAAAGTTGCTGGTGTTAACGGTGGTCTCCCTTTCAAATAATACTTTCCTGAAATTGGCCCAGAGATAACCATTATTTTGTTCTACTATAAAAATAGGTTTTCCGGAGTGGTACATATCTAATATTGCGCTGCCATCTATAGAAGGCATGTCAACCACGTTTACCGGGATGCCTTTCGAACCGAGTAAATCAGCCGCTTCCAATGCTTCGTACAATCCGCGACCGCTTGTGACAATATATGCCTGCGCTGACGCTGCCTGCTTCACGGTATAAGCTTTTTCAAATTGGAATATAAAGTCCGCATTATAAATAGCAGCAGCAGGGGCTCTTAGTATGCGCAGATAAACTATCCCCTTGTTCCCTTCTACAATCCATCTCAGGATAGCAAGCAATTGTTGGGGGCACGACGCATTAATGATCTTAACATGAGCGGCCTCATTGAGCAGTAAGGCATCATCGTTCCCCATATGCGTGGCACCGTTAGACTGCGTTTCCAGGTCGGCTGCTGTTGCAACCATAGTAAGATCAACCACATGTCCTTCTGATAACCAGCCATTGGCTGCGATCACTTCCAGGCGTTCCTGGTGGCCCACTGCTATTCTTCGTAATACCTTCCAATCATAAAAAGGACAAAATGTGCTGACCCAGGTATTTGCACCCAATATAGCAAATGCTTCGCCTATAAGCATCATGTTTGCTTCTGCAACCCCAACATTCAGTGCCCTGTATTTATCTACAAATCCAACCCCGGCCTGAAGCCCGCTTGTTGAAGCTAAATCCGAATCAACTGAAACAATCCGTTTATCCACTGCAAATACTTTCATTGCCAATTCAATAACCTTATGTGCCCCATACGATTTTCCCTGTTCTAGTTTTGGAAGTGCGTGTAAAGGATAGGTAATGCGTTTATTCCTGGCTGGTGCTTTTTTTGTTTTAACCGGCGTTAACACACTTTCTACTTTTGTAGCAACCGCATCCAGCATTGCAATATTGAAACCCATGAAAGCCGCGTGCTGAAGCAGCCTGGAGGTTACATTCGAATGTAGTTCTTCCCGCTCCAATGCATTGAAAAACTGGCAAAATTCATTTTCTCTCTCAGTTCGCTGTTGTTCTTGTAGCCCCGATTCCTGGTCGAGAACGTCATTGGTGATAGAAGTCTTGTGATTATTCATATAATCGGAGAAACCTCCATGTCCTTTTGTAGACTTACAGATAATAACTGTTGGTCTCCCGTCTCGTTCCCGATATTTAAATTTCCGGAGAGCACCGTAGACTGTATGGTATTTAGTAGCATCTACTTCTATCACCCGCCAACCGAAACTGGCAAAACTAAGTCCCAGCCCATGATACGGAAAGTGAAGGGTATTAACGATATCTAACTGGCCGCCATTATTGTCAACCAGTATGCAGAGATTATCCAGGCGTTTAAAGCCAGCATACATTACAGTTTCCCAGATAGAGCCTTCCTGTAATTCGCCATCACCGGTTATTGCATATACATCAAATGATGGTGATTGCTGCCCTGCAATAGCAAAGCCCTGTGCCACACCCATTCCCTGGCCCATGGGACCTGTTGCTACATGCACACCTGGCAGAAGTGGCCCGGGATGCCCGTTTAGCATACTGGATATTGATCTTGAATTTTTGAGGATTTCGGGATCAAAATAGCCGCGGTCTGAATAGATAGATGCCAGTGTGGCCACAGCATGACCTTTGCTTAGCACAAACATGTCCTGGTCAGTTGCTGTAGGCTCTTCTATATTAAGATCAATGATACCACCATAAAACAGGCTTACCATGGGAATGGTAGCAGAGAAAGCGCCCCCGATATGAATGGCATTGTCTACCGCATAACGGCACTGGTACAGATTCAGCAGTCGAATATCTGAGTCTTTGATAGCAAGCAATTGGATGATGCCTTTGTTCAGTAGGGATTTTTCATTGTTTAAATAAACCAAAATATCTTTTTGTTTAATGAGGTAATACTTTCATTCTGCCTGGTTAGGCCAATTTTGACATATGTTCAAATCGTTTGCTATCGATTTACATAATCGACCATCCGCCGTCAACAAAATAGGTGGCTCCCGTTACAAAAGATGCTTCGTCTGATGCCAGGAAATACATCACATTGGCAACTTCCTCGGATGTTCCCATGCGATTTAATACACTTTTCGAACCCAGGAAACGTTCGGTTTCCTTAGGGTCCGGCGAGTCGTTGATAGAACCCCTCAGCAAGGGCGTATCGATCGCACCCGGGGCCACGCAATTAACGCGGATATTATTAGCTGCAAGATCGAAAGCCATCGTCCGTGTAAGCGCATCTATCGCGCCTTTTGAGGAGGAATAGGCAGCACGTTCTCCCACCGTGCGATAACCGAGTATGGATCCGGTATTGACCACTGCGCCTTTTCCCTGCTCTATCATAGGTGGAACAAACGCATTGGTCATGAAGTAAATACCTTTCAGGTTGATCGCATAAGTTTTATCCCAATCAGCTTCTGTAAACTGCAAGATGCTACCACGAATTTCCAAGCCGGCATTGTTAATCAGCACATCTGCCCTGCCAAATCTTTCTTTTGTAACCCGGGCGGCATGTTGTACCTGGTCTTTTTGTGATATATCACATAAACAAAAAACAGCATCCATGCCGAGATCCTTTATTTGCTGTTCGGCCGTTTTTCCTTTCTCTTCATTGATATCTATCAGGACAATATTATACCCGTTTTTTGCGAATTTGATACCGGCAGCCAGGCCAAGCCCGGATGCACCACCACTGACAATCATTACCTTATTACTCATGTTTTTTTATTTTTATTCTATTAGCTGACAGATATTAGCTATCAGCAATCAGCAAGGAAAATTTTTTAACCAGGGCTCGATAGGATCGATGTATTTTTATAATTAGCCAACACCCAACACGTTGATAGCATGCTACCGCGTCAATTTGAGGCCAACGTAACACTAATCCATACCGTTTGGTTTCGTAGCTACTTTAATGGCACCATCTTTTCTTTTTTCGAAAGTATCAAGTGCTGTAGAAAATTCTTTCAATGGAAACCGATGGGTCATTAAAGGCTTTAGGTCTATACGGTTATTTAGTAGCAGGCCTATCGCCTCCATGGCAGTGTTCGGATTGGCCCTGTTACCAATGAGTTCTATCTCATCAAGAACGATGCGCTTGAGTGGTAGTGTTGGATCTGAATGAGGAATACCAATTACCGAAACTACCCCACCTTTAGAAGCTGCCAGGCAAGCCTGCGTGATTGACCGGGAGGTGCCCGCACATTCCAATACAGCAGGTACACCTTTGCCATTCGTCATTGCCTTAATTTTTTGAACTACATCTTCCTGTGTATAATCAATGGGCAGCGCACCCATTTCGGCTGCTTTCTTAAGACGTTCGCCGCTTCCCGCAGCGAAAATGCGGCCGGCGCCCAGTGCTTTAGCGCACAATATTGCCATAAGCCCCTGCGGGCCGGTTCCAAGTATTAAAATGTCATCTCCCGGTTGCATTCGTGAACGCTTCACCGTGTAGAGTGCGATGCTGAGAGGATCTACGCAGGCTGCATATTCCAATGACATTGAATCCGGTACTTTGAAAATACTCTTAACCGATGTGCGCATATACTGGGCGTAAGCCCCAGGAGTATAATGCCCGTATTGTCGATGCCCCCGTTCATCATGCCCATAGTTAAGACAGATGTTATACCGTCCCTTCATGCACATTTCGCAGTAACCGCAACCACTATGCGAAATACCACAAACGCGGTCACCCTCATTCCATCCCAACCGGGCTGCCTTAGAGCCTGCAAGCACTACCATTCCCGACCATTCATGCCCAGGCACAAAAGGAAATGAAGTTGGCCAGAAGCCAGGGAAGTCTCCTCCGATTATATGGGGGTCTGTGCCGCAGATATAAGTGGTGTCTACTTTGCAGACCACCTCGTCATTGTCGGGAACAGGAACCGGTACACTGCTTACTGCAAAATCTCTGACTCCTCTGAGTACCAGGGCATCCATTTCTTGGGGTAGTTTCATAAATAGCTGTTTCTGTTATGTTTCCGGAACTATCGCCACACCCCTAAATGGTGAGCCGGACCCTCCCAAAAGTTTCAGTGGCAGGCCGACAAACCAAAATTCATGTTTGGGAATCAAATCCACCTGCGCCAGGTTTTCTATGTTGAGAATTTCACGTTCACGGCAAACAATATGCGCAGGCTGCTCTTTCACTACCGACACTTCATGGTAACTATCGATGCTGGGTGCGTCGGCCCCTACACTGACCGCCCCGAGGTCGTTGAGGTATTCCATAGCGCTCCGGTCTAAACCAGGATAGTTTTTTATGTATTCAAAAGGTTGCTTCCATTTTTTATACCAGCCCGTGTGGTACAGCACTACAGATTGCGGTTTGATGGTAACCCCCGTATCAGCAATCGCATTTTCTATATCTATTCTTGTGATATAACTGCCCGGATCTTTGTGAGAGAAATCGAACCAGACCCCGGGTGCCATAAACCATTCGAGGGGGAGCTGGTTAATTGCCCTTGCACCAGGCTCGTCTACTACATGATTAATTGCATCTACATGGGTATTGGAATGATCACACATGGTAAATCCAACCACTTTGTAAGAGTAGGGTGGTTTTGTTAGTCCCAACTTTTGCGTCTCTTCGTGAGATAAGTGGTTCCATATTAGTGTTCTTTGATGTCCATTAAATGTTGGGTCGTCTTCACTGATCGTATGACTGAGATCTGTGACCGTGCAGTTCATCCCTAAGAAGTTTATAGTAGTCTGCAAACGAAAAGGCGGACAAAATGTTTTTTTCAAAAGAATAAATATTAAATTTATTAACGGTTATAGATACACGATAATTCAACACAATGGTAGTACCTGTTTTGATCACTTTCATCAAAATTTCCTGGACCATTCCTTCGGCCATCTTTCTATTACAACTTTTGTTTGCGTAAAAAACTCAATGGCATGGCGTCCCTGTCCGTGTAGGTCTCCGAAAAAACTTTCCTTCCATCCGCTGAAAGGGAATTGGGCCATAGGCGCCGCTACGCCGATATTGATGCCAATATTTCCCGCGTTAGCCTGGTTGCGGAATTTTCGTGCATTGGCACCACTACTCGTAAACAGGCAGGCCATATTACCGTATTTGCCACTATTTATAAAGTCAATGGCATTTTCAACAGTTTTCACTTCAATTAGGCTCATCACTGGTCCAAAAATCTCTGTTCTGATAATATCGCCATCCAGCGGCAGTCCTTCAAGAATAGTAGGTTTGATAAAATTCCCATTCTCAAATCCTGGAATAGCAGGGTTTCTTCCATCAAGTAATACCCTGCCTCCCTCCTGTATGCCCTTACCTATAAGATGTTCCACCCTTGAGCGGCTATCATTGCTGATAACCGGCCCCATCTCCACCTTTTCATCCAGGCCAGAACCGGTGGTTCTTGCTTTAGCAGATTCATAAAGTGCATTTTTGATATTTCCATTGTCCCCTACCGTTATAATGTTGGAAGCTGCCAGGCATCTTTGTCCCGCACAGCCAAAAACACTGTCCGTAATAATTTGAATGGACATGTTAAGATCCGCATCAGGCAATATAACCACCGGGTTTTTTGCACCGCCCTGCGCCTGAACTCTTTTGCCGTTGGCAGTTCCCCTTGAATAGATGTATTTGGCTATTTGAGTAGAGCCCACGAAACTAATGGCTTTTATTTCCGCATGATCTAAAATGGCATCAACGGTTTCCTTCCCTCCCTGAACCATATTAATTACGCCTTTTGGCAGGTCCAGTTGCTCTATTAGCTGAAAGACCTTGAACATGGTTAAAGGAACTTTCTCTGAAGGTTTGAAAATAAAAGTATTACCGCATGCAATGGCATAAGGAAGAAACCAGAATGGGATCATGCCTGGAAAATTAAAAGGAGCAATACAGGCGCATACTCCCAATGGCTGGCGAATCATGAACTCATCTATGCCCGTAGCAATATTCTCAGAAAACTCGCTTTGTATTAACATCGGAGTGCCACAGGCCACTTCAACATTCTCAATGGCACGCTGTATCTCACCTCTTGATTCTGCTAAAGTTTTGCCGCATTCTAAAGTAATCGTTTTAGCAATATCATCCGCATTATCCTCCAGCAATTGTTTTAGTTTGTATAGAGGCTGTACCCTTCGCATTACCGGCACCTGGCTCCAGGATATAAATGCTTTCGACGCCGCCTCCACCGCACCCGATACATCCAAAAATGTATTCTGGCCAAAAGGCACCTTCGCCAATATTTCCTGCGTTGCCGGATTTACAACCTCCACCGTGCTGGTTTCCTTACTGATTACCCAGCTCCCGTTTATATAATTCCGTAGAATTTCCATGTTAATTATTCTTCCTATTTCTTTTGTGATCCCAATTTAGCCATCAGCTAGCCGCAGAAAAAATCAAGATGCATTATCTAGCTGACACCTGATAACGAACCATAAAAATATCACCTCCTGATTGGCGAGACACTTGTGACAATCGGGGACCTGCGTATTGCCGTTATCTTTTAAATTTATACCCAAGTTTTACCAGGTAGTCATGCGATATTTTTGCCGCTTCGTACGCTGATATAGGTGTCTGGATCTTTTTATCAGAGTCTAACTCAAACATGATCATCCCCGCCATTTTATTTCTCCTCACTTCCAGCATACGGAGTATTTCCTTCAGTTTCACTTTTCCCTTTCCCAGCGGCGCATAACCAAGATAACCGTTATCTCCCCCGGCGTAGTCTTTCAAATGTACATGCTCAATCAATGGCATGAAATCTTTAACGATTTTAACAGCGTCTGCTCCCCCTTTCTCCAATTGCCCTACATCAGGACCAAATTTCATATAAGTTGTATCCAGGTTCTCCATGATAAAATAGACCTCTTCCTGTGTTTCAATGGGAGTTCCGGTGTGCGGATGCAGTGCACAAACCAGCCCCTGGTCGGTCACCGCTTTAGCATACTCATTCATACTCTCAACCATGTTCTTCTTGTGTTCTTTGTAATCGAAGCCCTCCCTTTTAATTCCTGAAGGACAATATTCGATAACTTTTCCCCCGTTCTGTTTAAGAAGCTGCGACCATCTGACCAGTTTTTTCAATTCATCTTTTCTTTTCGATGGATCGAGTACATCGGTACTGCAAAATGCGGAGATAATAGGAATGGAGTATTTGTCAACCACTTGTTTAAATCCTCCACGCTTGTCTTCCCATTGTTCAATTACAAATCCAAAAGTTTCAAAAGCGTTATAACCCAGTTTAGACATGTCTCTCAACGAAGGCTCGAGTGCGTCTGCATCATATCCCCACAGGATGAAAGTAGCTCCCACACTGGCTTTTTTTGCCATCTCACTTACAATTACAGAAGGGGCAACCAGGGAAACCGCACTCGATATGCCCGTCATCTTTACAAATGCTCTTCTCGATAATAGGGTATCATTTTTCATATAATAAATTAAAAGGCTTACTTGGTAAGTGTTACAAGACCTACACCGCAGATCAACAAAAATGCTCCAAAAATTTTCATTGTAGAAATGTGCTCGACAGGTGATCCAAATGCCCCGAAGTGAGCAATGACCATTCCTGTAATTACCTGGCCAGCAATCATCAGCACAAAGGCTGACCCAGCCCCAATTTGCGGCATGGCCCATGCAATGCCAAAAACCAACATGGCTCCCATTGCCCCGGCAGTAAACAACCACACAGGTACGTCTTTAGCCCGTGAAAACACTTCAGGTTCCCAGGAAATAAGACCGATAATGATTGCCGTTACCGCGCCTATGGTCCAGAATAGCGCATTCCCCATTTTTGCATTTTTGAGAATCACGCCCACCTGCGCATTCATGGTTAAATGCAGGGTTAATATGAACCCGATGAATAGCATTAAAAGGAAAAGATAGACTTTCATGATTATAGATTAATAGTTTATAGCCGCGACACTTGTTATGTCAATATAAAATATTT
The DNA here is from genome assembly GCA_037721715.1 of Chitinophagaceae bacterium. Lineage (GTDB taxonomy): Bacteria > Bacteroidota > Bacteroidia > Chitinophagales > Chitinophagaceae > JADCRZ01. The sequence goes on from JBBJOD010000036.1 coordinate 10,657, forward strand.
TCTTCTACAATATTCTACAAGATGGCTTTCATTCTTCATCGCTCATTCGTTGCAATTTGTACAAGCAAGGATTCTAATATATAAGGCAAGAATGTGTGGAATGATACCGGTTTTCTAAAAATTAATTTTATATTACTGTCCGACTAAACTACCTGGAATGTTGAAATTCAAACATTACACACCCCTACCCCTCCCAGTAGGGGTTGAGCCAAGAGCATAAACCGGCATCAGTAAGCTAACAGTAATGGAAAAACGAAATTATCATTCGCCCGCTTTTTTATATTTTAATTCCAGTTCATCCAGTGTCCAGGCTTTTGTTCTCCCTGCGTTTGCTTCCCTTATATTTTTTATCTCTGCTGGGGTAACCGCCGGTGAACGCACCTTTCTTACCGGGAACCCCGAAGTTTTACTCGAGGCAGCAGGCGCCATCCCTGGTATTTCGCCTGGCCTGCGCGGAGGTTTACCGCCATATTCATACCTGATATAACTTACAACCGATGCAATCCATTCATCACTGTTCGCCTCCATGGATGGCATTACACTGCTGTATGTTTTTCCATCAACAGGGCCCTGCAATCCGTGCAATAAAATACTGATGGTAGCATTTTTGTTTAAAAATGACAAACGATCTGAACCAACAAGCGGAGGAGCTGCCATACCTGTTCCACCTATTGCCAACCCCTTAGCATCAGCACCATGACAGCTTGCACATAGCGATTTGAAAATAGCCGCCCCGTTTATAATTAATTTTCGGTCTGCTGCTTCCATCTCCCCGAGTCTGCCTCCAAAAGCTTTCACATTTTCATTTTTATCTATCGACGTTTTAACCGCTGTAAGCATTTCATTGGCCTGGTTTTGATCTGTTAATTCCGCAACCAATGCTTTCGCTTTACCTGATTTACTGGTTGCAAGTGAAAGCATCAGTTGAACACGCACGTCATACCCGTCTTCTTTCAATATACCCACTTTCTCTATCATATCTTCATCTGATTTCAAATAAGGCTCACTCAACCAGATGGCTGTTTTTCTCACCTGTTCATGTGTGTCTTTCATTGCAGTTGTTAGGATATTTTTGTTAATTGCTCCCAGCCCTTCCAGTGTCCATAAGGCATGGATTCTTGCAAGATGCCCGTGCGCCCCGGATCGTGAATCGGGATTTTCGGTAGCGATCTTTATCAGCCCAGGTACCACGGTTTTATCTGAGTGAACGATGAGTTGTTTTTGCGCGTTATCTCGCCACCAACCGTTGGGATGATCCAGGTAAGTAAGCAGGTTGGCCACTGGCTCATTAAGCATATTCGGCTTTGGACCCGGCTGGTAGTCACCTTGCACGACACGATAAATACGACCATGTCCAACATTTGCAGCGAGTCCTATGCTGTCAATTTTCTGACGCAGGAAAGATCCGGGTTTTGTCCAGTTCGCCTGTTGTATTATTCCGCGGTGCATATCAACGATATAGAGATAACCATCCGGCCCTGTAGCGGAATTGATAGGTCGAAAATTCATATCGGAGGATGATATGAATTCCTGCTCGTGGTAAATATTCTCCAAAATGATTTTTCCGTTTTGATTGACCATTTTTGCGCGCCTGACGGCTCTTGCCACTGGTTCACATACTATATAATTTCCTCTAAGATCCTGGGGAAGTCGATCTCCCCGAAAAACAGACTGGCCGCAGGGAGCCGTAAAATGGTTAAGTGTAGCATTTGGGCGTAACCGTAAAGGGCCTCCCTGAACATCCGGTGTAGCAATTACCGGCCAAACTTCGGAGAATGCTGCGTCATACTGATCTGGAAAATCAAGCGCTCCATAAACCGGGTTTATCTGGAAAGCCAATGCAGGTATTTCGCCGCCGGCCCGCGAATAATACAGGCGACCATAGTTATCATGCGTTAATCCCCATTGCCCGCTTGATCCACTAACAATAGTATCTACCATCATGGTACCATTTGTATAACGGAAACGGATAGGGTCGTATGTTACATACATCCAGTTGTCGAGGTTCCAGTCTAACCCACTTCGCTGGTGTTCCATATTTGCATCATTAACAACATAGCTGTCATTATGATATACACGCTTCTTCTGATCGGCTTTTCCATCACCATTTATATCTTTATAACTATAAATATCTATTGTGTTGGTTTCATTCACCAACAGTTCATCGTTTACACATTGCATCATTCTTGGTAATAAAAGGCTATCTATATAAATGGTGCTCTTATCCATTTTTCCATCAGCATCTGTATCTTCCAATAATGATATCCTGCTTGTTGGCTCCTGTTCACCTGTAGCGTTTGCATCCTGCATGTAAGTGCGCATCTCAGCTACATACATTCTGCCGTTGCCATCCCATACAACAGCTACGGGTTCTTTGATCATAGGCTCGCTGGCTACCAGTTCAAGGCGATAACCATCAGGGAGGTGCATGCTTTTCATGCTTTCACCAGGTGACAAATATTCTCCTGTCGGATTGGGATTAAATACAATACCTGATGGAGCACGATCGTTTTCGCTATCGCGTTTTCCGTTACAACTAACAACAAATAAAATCATAACCATAAAGCCTGCAATCTGTACCTGGTTTCTCATGTATTCACCTTTTTTATTGATCACCAAACTTGAATTACACATCATAGTATGAAATGATTGCTTTCTCCTGGCAATGACGGCTGAAAGCTGATAGTCACTTCACGGAAGTGTGAAGGCCACATAACCTCCCTGGGGAACTACGGCAGCAGAGTCGGGTTTGCTATCTTCCCGGCCCCATTTAAGCGGCGTAGTAGCAGACACCAACAGGTAATGTCTTCCATTTACTTCATACATAGCCGGAAGTCCCTGCGTACCTGTAGGCAACTGCCCTGCCCAAAGCTGTTTACCATTGTCTGCATCAAACGCATAGATTTTTCCATCTTTTGCCGTACAAAATAACAGTCCGCTGGAAGTTACGATCATTCCATTACGTTGGGAGCGGAGCACTCCCGTATTTTTACCCCCTTCTTCTGTTGCCTTCAGATCCTGCCCGATGGCAGCCGTCCATTTTATTGTTCCGCTGTTCATATCATAGGCAATAATGGAAGACCATGGCGGGCTGATCAAATAAGGAAAGCCGAGGCCCCAGCCCGGAGGAATAAAATACCGATCTTGACTCACTACAGCATTTTTTGGATAGGGGGTTCCATAACTGTTTTGTCCCCCTCGGTTTGCGCCGCGGCCCTGGCCAACCGACTGCCTTAAATTCTGCCCTCCCGGAGCGCCACCCGACGCAACAACGGGGCCAGTAATAACAGCAGGTTTTAGATCCGCCGGTTTATCATTCACCAGTACATTTTCCCTGACAGCTGCTGATCCGGCAACAAGGTAACCGTACACTTTTTTTACACTGGTTTCATCGAGGTGCGGGAATGCCGGCATCTCACCTTTGCCGGATACTACCAGTTGTTGGAATTTTTTAAAGTTAAACCGGGATTTGATTTGCAGCAGCTGCGGGCCCACTCCCCCGGTACGCTCTGCACCATGGCAGCTCTGGCAGTTTGAAATATAGATACCTTGTCCTCCTGCCATTTTGCTATTTGATGTAGTATTCAGCCCGGCTGAGTCGATGCGTTGTATTACTTTACCATACACTGACGGCCAGTCTATGCTTCGTACATACACCATTCCCTTGTCAGGGTTGGAAGCAGTACTCCCCCAACTGGCCCCCCCCACTGCACCTGGTAAAGACAAAGTTTCGTGCGTCATTGATACAGGTGTATACAAACCTGTTCTCATAGAATCAATTTTTTTTATCCAGCCGGAACGTTCTTCCGGGGTAAGAAATAATGTGCTAAGTTCCTTCGACGTCATTTGTTGCCTGCTGAATGGCGGCAATACCGTAGGGAAAGGTTGTGTGGGCCATGCCTGCTCTCCGGGTACTTCGCTGGCAGGCACCGGCCTTTCTTCAATTGGCCATAAGGATTTACCGGTCACGCGATCGAATACAAACATGAATCCATTTTTGACAGCTACTGCAACGGCATCGATTTTGTTTCCATCGTGGTTCACTGTTATCAACTGAGGGGCCGCAGAAACATCATAATCCCAGAGATCATGGTGCACCGTCTGGAAATGCCACAAACGTTTACCAGTACGGGCATCAAGAGCCAGTAAACAATTGCCATACAGGTTACTGCCAATACGGTCGCCACCATAGTAATCGTATGTGGGCGAGCCTAAGGGATAGTACGCAATGCCACGCTTTGCATCTACTGAAATTTCTCCCCAGGCATTTACCCCACCAATATATTTGTAAGCGTCCTTTGGCCAGGTTTCATACCCTTCTTCACCAGGATGCGGTATGGTATGGAAAGTCCAGGCCAGTTTGCCTGTAACGACATCGTATGCACGAAGATGACCGGGCCCCGACATATAATTTTCGCCAGGAGCAGACCCCAGCAGGATCAGGTTTTCGAAAACTTTTCCCGGCGTGCCCGACTGCACCCGAGAAATGGTTGCGGTGTCGCGATCAAGTCCTTCCTTCAAATCTACCAGTCCATCGTTACCAAAAGTCAGTATGGACTTTCCAGTTTGGGCATTGATGGCCTGCAGGTAATTATTCATTTGAAACAACAGCCGCCTGTCAGCGCCATCCGTACTCTGCCAGTAGTTGATACCGCGCGGCGCAATACCCTGCAGGTTGGTATGAATCCAAATCTCTTTTCCCGTAGCGGCGTTAAGCGCAATGAGGGAGTTATCTTTTGCCAGCACATACATGATGCTGTCGATGATAATTGGATTGAATTGGTAAACGTTATCGTCGCCCGTTGGATAAAACCAAACAGGTTTGAGCTGACTAACATTCGATTTGTTGATCTCATCAACCAAAACGTATTTCGACTGATCGGGGCCCCCGCCATAATCCCGCCAGGTTTTGTGCTGATCATTTACCACTGGCCGGTTACAGGCAACAAAACCTGGTATTGCTGTTATACTCCAAAAAAAACATGGCAGTATTTTGTATTTACACCACTTAGATAAAAGCATTTCTATTTCCCGAATTTGAAAGATGAAGTTTTAAAGCTTTGTACTGGCTACCTAACACCTGGTTATTTATTTATTCGATTTTGTATTCCAAAATATGAAAGTACCGTGATTGGTAGAAGTAATAATATCCAGCATACCATCTTTATTTATATCCACGGCGGTTACTTCAGAGCCGGCGCCGGACCGGTTATGAATGAGCTCTGGTATAAATTCAGCGCCACCGGGCGCCTTTGGGTTCCTGACAGTACGGTACCAGTACAATACTGGGGCGCCATATGAATCCGGATCATACATATTGTCAAGGTGGGTGAAATAACGTTTACCCACAATGTAATCGGGTATTCCATCTTTATCGATGTCTGCAAAAGTTCCACCATGGGCCTGTGAAAAGGTAACATTACCCGCGTTTTT
>JBBJOD010000465.1:0-4466 GCA_037721715.1 Chitinophagaceae bacterium
GCCGCACTAAAATCAGCTTCCATTTGCTCTTTGTTGAACGGAATTCGCCATCACGTGAAATAGTCCGGTAAGGCCCGTTCATTTTATAGCGGGCACTTGCCAATGGATGATCCCTTAATAATTGATATGATCCGGCCTCAGCCATTTTTTTCTTTTTGACTACCTCATAGATATGATCAAGGGATGCCTGGTTGTGTAAAATGCCGGGGTGGATAAAGACTTTCTGGGCATTAGTTTCTGTAAAAGAAAACGCAAACAATAACAATATAAAGCGTGCAACTAAAAACTTTCTATTCGTAAACTTCATATCGGCATTTTATCATCTCAACAAATAAACCCGAACGTTGGCACTTTAAAGATGTTAGATTAGCCATACACCATGCCCTCTCCTATCTCCAGCACTTTGTATTTCACACCGTGTTTTTCACATTGTTCTACAAATAACACCGGGTCTTCCGTATTGAATGCGAACAGATCATAATGATGCGGAACAACCAGCCTGGCACTCATCGCCTTGCCCAGTAAGGCAGCTTCCTCCGCGTTGAGATTACCCGCTACTTTTCTTTCCGGCTTGTTGCCGTTAATAGGCAAAAATGCCACATCTACCTGGAAAGGTTTCAACAGCTCTTCCAACCCATCAAACCATAAGGTATCACCCGAATGGTATACGGAATACCCGCCAAATTGAACGACAAAGCCCATGAACCTGCATTCACCCTTTGCGTTGCGCTCAAGTTGATTGTGCGCTGCAGGTACACCTGTAATTGTAAATCCTGCATATTCAAAACGCTTTCCATCGTTCAAACCTACAGCAAAGTCTTTAGCGCAGCCAACCCTGTCAACTACAAAAAGCCTGTTGGCTTCCGGAATTATGAATTTTACGCCGGCATTGCCTTTCAATACCGGCACCAATGTTTCTGCATCCAGGTGGTCTGTATGGTTATGGCTTGATGTTACAATATCCACGAAGTTGAGACGGGCCGGATCGATCACCAGTTCACTCATCCTGGTGTGCGGCTTGTCGGTGTCCCGGTATTTAAGGGTCAGCGAGTCTGAAAGATAGGGATCAAACAGGATATATTTCCCCAGCCACTTAATTAGAAATCCACTTTGTGCCAGCCACCAGCACTTAAACGAAACATCGCTCTCGAAAGATACAATATCGTTTAACAGGACAGTATCTTGTTGTTTTGGCTGAATCAGTTGCATGAGTAATGATGTTGATGTACAGCAGACAATTTCATAATTTATCTCTCATCGCTTTTGCTGCAAGACACATATTGGTTATTTTTTGCCGGGTTGCCCATCTTGCCGTTTGCGACATCCCACAGTCGGATGCAACAGCCAGCTTTGCTGCAGGTATGTATTGCAGGCATTTTTTTATTCTCTCCTTCACATCGTCTACCGTTTCTATGTAATAGCTTTTTACATCAATAACGCCGACGGCAACATCCATCTTTTCGGCAAAACGTTCCAATAAATGGAGCTCTGCAAAATTAAGAATGGTCATTTCTGCATGCAGTTCGTCCACCTTTAAATCTAAAAAAGCGGGCAGCATGGGCGCGATGGATTTTTTGCCAACAGAGCGGCCTTTGTAATTTCCAAAGCATAAATGAGTACCAATTCTTGTTTTGCCCACGATATCCATGACCGTTCTATTAAAAATATCAACAAACCTTTTGGTATCTTCTTTATAAGCATAACAAGACATCGATGGCTCGTCAATACATATTTCGCTGGCACCTGCATCCACCAAAGCCACCAGTTCCCTGGCCACAAAGGGCAATATAGCTTCAGTGATTTCCCATCGGTCCTTATAAATTTCACCGGGCAATATCCTGCCGGAAAGCGTATAGGGACCGGGGATCGATGCTTTTAAAATTTTCCCTTCAGGCGCAAGTCGCTTTAACCTTTCATATTCTTCAACCACTCCCAATCCCTTCGGTGCCGTAAGGGGTTCCACGATCGAATGTTTCCCCCTTTGGTCATGTGCGGGAGGGCCAAACTTCCTTGTTTCTTCATGATTGGGCATGATGCCTTTAATGAAACCATAAAAGGAAAGGTTGAAATCCAACCTTGTTTGTTCACCGTCAGAAATTACATCCAGTCCGCAAACTACCTGGTCGTTAATAGCGTTTACTACGGCATCTTCGATCATTTCATTTACATCTGCGAGTCCGAATTTGTCAAGATTTAAAGAAGCGAATTCCAGCCAGCCTGGAAAGGGCCAGGAGCCGACAACCGTTGTTTTGATGGGTATTTGTTGCATAAAATCTGTTTAGTAACTAACAAAATTCTGAAAGGTTTCAAGTGCCTTTCATATTAAAGAGCCATCAGTTTGTTTCAGAAACATAACTGGCAATACCTACCTTTCTGTACATTCGCGCTATTCGGTGAGCATGCTCGTCGTATGCTGATTGAAATAATTCGTTGGCCTTTTCTGCTCCGATTACAGCAGCTGCAGTGAGAACCTTTGGCGGATGGCCGGCCTGGGTCAACAGGTTGGCCAATTCGGCTTTTATGCAATTGATGATCATGCACGAGCCTATGGTAGATCCCGGTGCAACCGGCGTTTCCAGGTTTTCAATTTTCACCATCGCATCGCCGACAGGCGCCCCGGAGTCTAGTACCACTTCACAAAAATGCTGCAATTTTAGGCCGTCTGTTCGCTTGCTTGTACTGGCCTCTGAATGTTTTTTCGAAATAATGCCCACTGTTTTGATTCCTTTCTGTTTCAAGAGTTCTGCCAGTTCGATGGGCACCACATTACAACCCGATGAGGAAATGATCAATGCGGTATCGGTGGGGGAAACATCAAAGTTCCTTAAGATCTGTTCTGCAAAACCAGGTACGTTTTCCAGGAACATGGCCTGTCGCTGACCGTTAGCCCCCACAACCAGGTTGTGGAAGGTAAGTGCCAGTTCAACAATAGGATTGAAACCAGGAAATGAGCCATACCTCGGCCACATTTCTTCTACCATAATGCGGCTGTGTCCGCTTCCAAAAACGTGCACCATCCTGCCGCGCAAAATTGATTCGGCAAAAAGCCCGGATGCCTGCTTAATCTTTTCTTCCTGTAGGCTAACTTCGTTGATAAGGCCCTGGCACTTAAAAAGATAATCCTGTGTATAGCTCATTGAATTCTTTTTATATTTTGGTGAACGCAAAAGCGGCCGCTCCTATAGCTCCCGAGAGGTCGGTAAAACGGGCAAGTATAACCGGAGTTACTTTATTGCTTGACCTGTATTCATAAACATTTAAAAACTGGTGCAATGGTTTCATAAGGTGATCACCTGCCTGCGTAATCCCGCCTGCCAATACTATTGCCTGGGGCGACAATGTATTAGCCACAGACGCAATGGTGAGGCATAGTTTTCGAACCAGGTCGAGCCATAGCCAAACGGCAAAAGCATCACCTTTTTCGTAGGCAGCTACCAATTCATAGGTAGACTGAAACCGACCTGCCGATCTGCGCCTGACAGAGTAATTGCCGAGGGCATATTCCAGGCTGCCCGGCATTCCCAGAAGGCTTAATTCATCATCATGAGGGTTTATGCAGATATGGCCAAAATGGCCGGCCATTTGATTTTGCCCCTGGTACAATTCACCATTTATAAGGATGCCGCCGCCTACACCTGTACCAAGAGTTAATAGAACGGCATTTTTGATGCCCTTCAAGACTCCAAAACTCGCTTCTGCTAGCAAAGCGGCATGTGCATCATTGATCACAAAAGTTTCTATGCCAAAATATTCTTGCCAGTCAAAATTTTCCAAGCCGGGCAGGCGGTTAGGCATATATGCAATGAACTTGTTGGTTTCATCACACATTCCAGGACAGGAGAGGCCAATAATATCAATTGAACGCGGGTGTAGTTTTTTTAAATAATCAACCATCGCAACCACATTATCCCGCCATTTTCCACTCGCATCATCACAGGTTGGAATATAATGGCGATGAAGAACTTCGCCCTCTTCACTCAACAAGATACCTTTAACATTGGTTCCGCCCAAATCTATACCCAGCGCTACTTTCATTGGTTTAGTGGTTAATATTGCCCCTCGGATAATTCCCATCCGCCATCTATGTAAAGGGTTTGCCCGGTAGTAAATGCTGATGCATCAGACATAAAATAAACGGCTGCACCGTCCAGGTCTTCCGGCCTTCCGTTTCTGCCACCATCTAAAGGTTGTTTTGTTTTTATAAAATCCTGTATGGCTTCGTCTTTACTCGCCCGCTCAGACATGGGCGTATGCACCAGGCCAGGAGCCAACAAGTTTACCCTTATATTGTCTCCCGCATAATACGCTGCCAGAGACTTTGTGAAACCAATCACGGCAGATTTTGCCGCGGCATAAGCATGCGTTACAAAATATTTAGGTGAAGGTGAATAGCCCAGCACCGAACCCATATTCAAGATAGATCCACCCTGGCCGAGCGCTCGAAACATTTTTATCGCCGCCTGGTT
>JBBJOD010000466.1:0-4464 GCA_037721715.1 Chitinophagaceae bacterium
ACCCTGGCTCTATCTCTAAGCCAAAGGTTAACAATGGCCAGATTAGCAGAGACGTGGTAACAGCAATAAAAATGATAACGGCACATTTGCCGGCTGAAAAACGACATGTAATGAGAAAAGTTGAAAAGGGTACAGCACTTTTCTGCCTGATGCATGCAAACATGATTTGGCGCGAAACAAAAAGCAGGGCACTGGCAAAAAGCCATGTAAAGCTGGCTTTGAGTTTTAGACAGATCGATATACTTATACTTACACATAATCAGATTTTCAATAAAGCTCGCATTGAATCTGCGCTGATTGCAATTAACAATTCAATCTCAAATAAATCGGTTCATACCCGGCGGTTGAAGCTCCCGGATCAATGAATAATCCTTATGTTGCTGGTCAACCTTTGTAGTGTTAGTCTTAATGTTTCATATTGAAAATGTTTAAGGCCAAAGTTCATCGCTTAATACTTTCAATCTATAATGAAGATAGCTTTTTTATGCGGTTCGGTTGAGATTGGCCGGGATGGTGTGGGCGACTATACCAGGCGACTTGCTGGGGAACTTATCCGCCAGGGGCATGAAATCACCCTGGTTGCCCTGAATGATCAGCATATTTCTTCAACTTTCGTCGGAATACAAAATGATGCCCAGGAACAGATTTCTGTTGTAAGGATCCCTGCTGTTCTTTCGTGGAAAGAACGAGTCAGGCAGGTAAAAAAATGTTTAAACGATTTCAACCCGGATTGGGTCAGCCTGCAATTTGTTCCATTTTCTTTTCATCACAAAGGACTATTGACAGGATTATACAAATATTTTGAAGAATTGGGCAGAGGTAGAAAATGGCACATTATGTTTCATGAACTATGGGTGGGCATGGAAGAAAAGCCACCACTCAAATTCAGACTTCTCGGTTGGCTACAGCGGAGGCAAATAAAAAAGTTACTTGTTAAGCTAAAGCCTGGAGCCGTTCATACACATACAGGAATATATAGTCATCACTTAAAACAGTTAGGATTCAATATAATGAAACTACCATTGTTTACCAACATTGCAGTAAGTTCACAAAGTTGCAGAGGCAATAAACCGAATAATGTAGTCGAAATTTCATTTGTTGTCTTTGGTCATATACACCCAAATGCTCCTGTTGAAAATTTTGCAAAGGAACTATGGGATTACAGTGAAGAGACTTCATTAAAAGTAGTGCTGAAATTCGTGGGACGTTCAGGTAGCGAACAAGTGCGCTGGAAAAGCGCTTTTACCTCATATGGCCTGAAAGTTGAAGTATTCGGGGAACAACCCTCAAGTGAAATCTCAAGGATATTGTCCGATTGTACCTTTGGAATTACTACTACGCCAATCGCATTAGTGGAAAAAAGCAGTGCTGTGGCAACTATGTGGGCACATCATTTAAGAGTTTTAAGTGTTAGCAATCCCTGGAATTCTAAGCTGGTAAAGAGCCGAATAACATGCGACGGCATTTCTGAGTTTATACCTGGAAGGCCAATTTCTCAAGAATTAGAGGAGATGAAATATGCAGCTGTTAACGACGTTTCAGATGTAGCTGCTAAGTTGATAAACACACTTAGCTTGCACCCGGCCATTTTGACCGTTGGATGATTTGAAGGTATACCAAGCTGCCCAGCCATCTGCTATCGTATTCATAAACTTCCCGCTACCATTAAGTCTTCGATTCATTAGTACTAATAACAATAAGGGCACATATAAAACCTCCGATATTTGAAGATCTTGATCCTTTCACATAAATTTTTCCCAAACATAGGAGGAATTGAAGTTAATTCTGAAATACTTGCGAATGCTTTTTGCGCAGCAGGTCATAAAGTTCGGTTACTCACCTGGTCAAAAGACCGAACGGGTAAACTTTTTTCTTTTGAAGTGATAAGAAATCCTGGTTTAATTATACTTTTCAAAGAACATTTCTGGGCAGATATAATTTTTGAAAATAATCCATGTTTAAGAATGGCATGGCCTAGTTTGATCATTTCACGTCCCTCTGTAATTGCTTTAAATACCTGGATTTCACGGCCAAATGGAACTGTAGGACTGATTGACAAAATAAAGCTGAGCTGGCTAAAACGAGCTAGCAAAGTGATTGCTGTAAGTGATGCCATCAGAAAGCGATGTTTCGTCAATGCCATCGTTATCGGGAACCCCTACAAAAACCATGAATTTAAAATTCTAGCCGATTCCCCAAGGATCAGGGATTTTGTTTTCCTTGGACGCCTCGTATCGGATAAGGGAGCAGATCAAACTATAATGGCTCTCCATAAGATAACCCGGTTAAACCTTAAAGAGAACCCGCTTAATATACTGCCAACATTGACCATTGTTGGAGATGGTCCCGAACGAGCAAAGCTTGAACACCTTGTAGAAAAGTATTCATTAAAAGACCAGGTTAGATTTACAGGATCACTCGTCGGTGAGGTTTTAACAAGCTGCCTTAATCAGCATAGGTTTATTTTAATACCGTCGACCTGGGAGGAACCCTTTGGTAATGTTGCATTGGAAGGAATGGCATGTGGATGTGTACCAATTGCGTCAGATAGCGGGGGATTGTCAGATGCTGTCGGTGAGGCGGGATTAACCTTTACCAGGGGAGACAGTGATGCGCTGGTAGATTGTATCCAGGCTATTTTGAAGAATCCTGAAATTGAAAAAAGATTACAGGATGCCGCGCCAGGTCATTTGCGAAAACATCATCCTTACGTAGTATCAAAAAAATATCTGGATATTTTTGAAAACGTTCTTCGTTCCTGACGCTATAACAGTTATTTTCCAAATCGCTAGATTCAGCCTGACGCTGATAGGATATTATCTAGGCCTAATAGATATGTTCAAAGTACTAATTAGGTGATATCATGAAGTATGAAGATCGTTCTTTCACATCCTACGGGAAATGCAAATGTCAGGGCAACTGCAAAAGGCTTTTTTACAAACGAAATTTTAGATAGCTTCTTTACAACGATTGCTACTTTTCCTGGTAGTAAACTGGATTTTCTAAGTACAATCGGTCCGCTGTCCGAATTTCGCCGCAGGAGTTTTGACCCATCTTTAAGTAGCCTGACGAAAACTTCCCCATTACGTGAGATGTTCAGACTTGCTGCGAGTAAGTTAGGATGGTCACTCTTTACAAAACATGAGGCCGGGTTATTTTGTATTGACAAGGTATACAGAGGCCTGGACAAAAGAGTTGCTGCTACTTTAAAGGACGCAGCGCATCGCGGAGTTAGCGGGGTTTATGCTTATGAAGATGCCGCTTATTATACCTTCAAGGAAGCAAAACGTTTCAATTTGCAATGCTTTTATGATCTCCCAATAGGGTATTGGAGGAGTGCACGCCTGATACTCGAAAAAGAAAAGCAAAAATGGCCCGATTGGATTTCCACTTTAACCGGTTTTGATGACTCTGAAACGAAACTCGCAGGGAAAGATAATGAACTCCGTTTGGCTGATAGGATCTATGTAGCCAGCAGTTTTACGGCTAAAACACTAAAGGAATATCCAGGTGATTTAGCATTAGTAGAGACCATTCCCTATGGCTTTCCGCAAGTTGAAGGTACACGAGATTACCCGGCGCTTTCCAAACGTGCACTGAAAGTGTTGTTTGTTGGAGGCCTTTCCCAGCGAAAAGGAATTGCCAATCTTTTTGCAGCAATTGACAAGTTTAAAACCCGCATAGAGCTAACGGTGGTCGGCCACAAGCCAAGTATTGACTGTGCACCTTTAAACAAGGCCTTAAGTAAGCACAAGTGGATCCCCACCTTGCCACATAAAGAAATTCTTGCGTTGATGAGAATGAGCGACGTACTGGTGTTTCCATCTTTATTCGAAGGATTCGGGCTGGTTATCACAGAGGCAATGTCGCAGGGAACACCCGTGATAACAACAGAAAGAACAGCCGGGCCGGATTTAATTCAGCATGGGGAAAATGGATGGTTAATAGAAGCCGGTTCAACAGATGCTATATCCAACCAGATTGATGTCTTGCTTTCCGATCCTGTGCTATTATCGATAGCGGGTAAGAATGCAATGGTAGAGGCTGCTTCCAGGCCATGGAATGTCTATGCCCAGGAGCTTACCGCAAGTATCACAAAACACCTTTCAGGTAATTAATTTTTTGGCCTACGTCTGCATTCTTCTTACATCAATTATAAGTAAGACGACACAATGATTATGTTCTATCCAGATTTATCAACTCATGTAAAGCACTCGGAAGAAAAGAATATAGCCACGAATGCAATTGTTTCACGCACCAAAAACAAAAAAGTACTTAGATATGGAATTTGGTTGTACATCTTACTATTAATATTTGAGGGGGCATTGCGAAAATGGATCCTTCCGGGACTTTCAACGCCTTTGCTTATTATCCGAGACCCACTAGCCATATGGCTGTTGGTTACTGCGGTAAGGCAAGGAGTTCTTAAAGCTAATGTGTTTACATTTTCCATGGTTTTCTTAA
>JBBJOD010000467.1:0-4459 GCA_037721715.1 Chitinophagaceae bacterium
CGGTAATTTGATTCCTGTTAGCAGAAATACTGAAGTTGGTAGACCATACAAAATTGTTGTTGCGAATATTGATGGTGTTGAGGCCCAGCTCGATACCTTTGTTGGCTGTTTCTCCAATATTCTGCAGCACCCTGCTAACGCCGTGTACAGAAGAAATTTCCCTCGACAACAAGAGATCGTGGGTGTTTTTGGTATACCCATCTAACGAACCATCAATGCGTCCTTCGAATAAGGAAAAATCGATTCCTATGTTAAAACCAACAGTAGTTTCCCATCTGAGATCGGGGTTACCCAGTGAGGTAGGTGTGTATCCCGGAAGGGTGGTTGCGCCATCCACATAACTCCTGGTAGACAACCTTGCGAGGGTATTGTAAGCATTTACCCCCTGGTTACCATTGCTGCCGTAAGAAGCACGGAGTTTTAAGTTAGTTATCAACTTGCTATCATTCATAAAATCCTCGCTGGAAACATTCCAGGCAGCCGCTACTGAAGGAAAGAACGCATATTTATTATTGGCACCAAACCCGGAGAAACCATCCCTCCGCGCGGTAAAAGTTAACAGGTATTTACTTTTGTACGAATAATTTAAGCGTGCCATTTGTGAAACAAGGGTTTCTTTGCTGTAACCCGCTGATGGCCGAATGCTCGAAGCAACATTTGCCTGGTAAAAAGTGAGCACATCATTCGGAAACCCGGTTGCATCGAGGTTGTCTGTCCGGCCAATTTCGTTCTGCACGCTATAAAGCCCGGTAAAAGCCACCGTATGATTTTTTAAGGCCAGGTTATAATTGACGATGTTTTCCACCAGGAAATTCTTGTTGGTTGAATTTGCGATAGTTAAATCTCCTTTTGCCTGTAAACCAGTTCGGGTGTTGGTACCAAAATACGTATTCTGAGATCTCGTCGTGAATTCTACACCGGTATTAATCCTGTATGATAGTCCTTTGATAAAAGGGATGTCAATATTTAAATAATTGTTTGTAATAACCTTATAGGTTTCGTCGGTATTCTCGGCCAACGTAGGAGCAAGCGGGTTAGGGAAGAAAAGATCCTGCGGCCATGGATAAATTGTCGGAGTTCCGTCGGCATTGAAAGCAGTTGTTAATGGGTTGAACCGGAATGCTCCCTGGTAATCGGCAAAGGTGGCCGACAAGCCACTCCTGTTATTGAAAGATAACTGCGTGTTAGAGCCCAGTGTCAACCACTTTTTTATATTGGCTTCGAGGTTAATGCGGGTAGAAGCACGTTTGAAATCGTCATTAACGGCAATACCTTCTACATCAAGATAGGTTCCGGAAAGATAGTACTTAAACCTTTCTCCTCCACCGTTAACGCCCAGGGTATGTTGTTGTTTTGTTCCCTTACGTGTTACAAGGTCAACCCAGTCAGGGAATATTTTGGAATCGTACACCGCCTGTTCCGACGTTGTAACAGAGCCCGGCTCACGGGCATTTTTATAAGCATAGAATTCATCGGGTGTTAAAGCGGAAGGTAGGTTCGAAATATCCTGGATGCCGTAAAAACCATTGTAAGATATAATCGGTTCACCCCTTGTGCCTTTTTTAGTGGTAAGAATAATCACCCCGTTGGCACCACGAGAGCCATAGATCGCGGCAGAGGAGGCATCTTTTAATACATTGATTGATTCAATGTCAGAAGGATTGATATCGGAAATGCTTCCACTGTAAGGCACGCCGTCCAGGATTATAAGCGGTGTGGTAGAGGCCGTGATAGAGTTCCGTCCTCTTATTCGTATGGTGTTGGCATTGCCTTCGGCTCCACCGGAATTCTGGTCAATACTTATTCCCGGGATGGATGCCTGTAAGGCCTGGGCAAAATTTGTATTTGGTAAGTTATCGAGCCTTTTCTTATCCACCGATGCAACGGCGCCGGTAACATCACTTCTTTTTTGTGCGCCATAACCTACCACCACTACCTCTTTCATTGCCTGTGCTGCCGATGGCTCAAGCTGGATGTTGATGGTACTTCCTGTTACTTTCACTTCCTTGAGAATAAAACTAACATGGCTGACAATTAGTGTTGAACCCGGAGCGGCAGCGATAGAAAAGGCACCATCCCTGTTGGTTTGAGCAGCCAGGTCGGTATTTTTAACACGGATAGTGGCGTTAGATACAGCGCTATCTCCTGCAACCACACGCCCGGAAATTATTTGTTGCCCTTCTGCAGCGACGACAAAGCAGGTAAGAAACAGTAGCAGTAAGGCGCGATGCAGGGTTCCGTTCTGTAAAAAGCGAACATGGCAATGGGGAATACAATTGGACAGGCAGATCTTCTTAATCAGTTTCATTTGGCAGAATTAGTTGCAATTATAATGGAGCAAATGCATAAACACATCAAACAATGATAGGTTTAACTAATCATAGTAACCTGCTTCAGATATAATTTGAGAGTTTTTGTGTTGACCTCCTAAATTACGCAAAAAAAGTAAACCGGGTTTGTGAGAAAAGCCTAAATCGCAAATTGCAAAGGGAAAACAATTTACGTCTCCGTCTTTTCGTACATTGCTTTGATGAAATTTTTATTTGCACTTTTATTTCCTGTTTGCATAATGGCACAGCAAAAGGACGCTGAGATACTGATTGTCAATGGCAGGGTCATTGATGGAACAGGCAACAACTGGTACTACGCCAATGTTAGTATTCGCGACGGTAAAATCTTCAAAATTGGTAAGGAGGTGCTACCAAAACCGGGTACCAAAGTAATCGATGCAAGGGGAATGATTGTGGCTCCTGGTTTTATTGATGTACATACGCACCTCGAAGGTGATGAGATCAAGAACCCTGAAGCCACCAATTTTATATTGGATGGTGTAACCACCTGCATAACCGGCAATTGTGGTGCGTCTAATACTGATATCGGCAAATATCTTTCCTGGATCGATTCCCTGAAACTATCAATTAATGTTGCCACATTAGCAGGGCACAATGACATTCGTAAGGCGGCAATGGGCCGTGCCAACCGCGACGCCAGCGCAGGTGAAATGGAACAGATGGAATCTCTCGTAACAAAAGCCATGAGAGAAGGCGCAGTGGGATTATCAACTGGCCTGATTTATATCCCGGGAACTTATACCAAAACACCCGAGATTGTTGCGCTTGCAAAAATAGTGTCGGCCTATAACGGTGTATATGCATCTCACATGAGGGATGAAGGCGATAGCGTTAAACAAGCCATTGAGGAAGCATTGACCATTGGCCGCGAGGCTAACATACCGGTAGAGATTTCACATTTTAAACTGAGCGGACAGCAAAACTGGGGAAGAAGCAAAGAAACCGTAAACATGATAGAGGCGGCGCGAAGGGAAGGAATCGAGGTAACCATTGATCAATACCCTTATACTGCCAGCAGTACTTCTATCAGTACGCTAATGCCCGATGAACTCCTGGCAGACGGGCAGGATTCTATCCGGGCCCGGCTGGAGCGTCCTGCGTTGAAAGATTACGCCGTTAAGTACATGATGAGGCGGCTAAAAAAAAGAAAACTTAAACATTTTAGTTATGCAGTAGTAGCCACCTATGAAGAAGACAGTACTTATAACGGAAAGAGTATTGAAGCGATTAACCTGATGAAAGGAAGAAAGCATACGCTTAAAGCCGAAGCAACAACTGTTGTCGACATCATGATGCATGGCGGTGCAAGCGCTATTTTTCACGGCATGGGCGATGAAGATGTTAACCGCATCATGCAATACCCTTTTAATATGTTTGCAAGCGATGCCAGCATACGGCTGTTTAATATGGGCATGCCACATCCGCGTGGTTATGGCACCAATGCCAGGGTGCTGGCAAAATACGTTCGTGAACAAAAACTGTTCTCACTCGAAGAAGCCATCAGGAGAATGACCTCATTGCCAGCGCAAAAGTTTCAACTGGCTGGGCGTGGTTTGCTGAAGGAAGGATATGCTGCAGACATCGTGATTTTCGATGAGAAACAGGTGAGTGATCTTTCGACTTTCGAGAAACCGCATGCCTATTCGAAGGGTTTTCATTTTGTACTTGTAAATGGCATGGTGACGGTAGCGGATGAAAAGCACAATGGCAACAGGGCAGGCAGGGCGCTTTATGGGAAGGGCAGAGAGAAATAGCCGTTAGCTTGGGGGCAGCCTGCGTTATTAGAGATTTCAGCTCAAAGCGCGCAGTATGCCTGCGCTACTTAATCTCTGCTGCGCTTTGGCTGAAATGACAAAAAGTAGCGTGTTTGGTTTGATGAGGCGGTTTCGTTAACACTACAAAAGAAGAGTGTTTCATTCATGACTATGCGGTTTCGTTTACACTACAAAAGAAGAGTGTTTCAGTTATGTCTATGCGCTTTGGCTGAAATTCATTTTTGTCATTTTAATGAAGCGCCTCAGGTTGGTTTGATAACAGGCACTGGCGCGCTTCGTTGAAATGATTGCTATGGAATAAAATTTCTTTTTTCTTTAAATTTTTAAGCCGCT
>JBBJOD010000037.1:0-16026 GCA_037721715.1 Chitinophagaceae bacterium
TTGAACCTACCCGAAATGAACCGTTGGAACACTTGCGCCAGTTATAAGATATCCTGGACGCCTTTGCGGGTACGCCCCGTCACTGGCGCAAGTTGTCCAACTGGCATTCTTGGTAATTGAACCTACCCGAAATGAACCGTTGGAACACTTGCGCCAGTTATAAGATATCCCCGACGCCCTTTGCGGGTACTCCTTTGCGGCCTGTCCTTCGGGCAAATCAAGCCTGGCGGTAATATTTTCAAAATTCCCGTCGGAACACTTGCGCCGCCTTCATCCAGGCAGCCGATGAAACACTGAGAAATTGCCAATAAACAACCTGTGCCTTCTTTCAGAGAATAGCAAAATATAAATAACGAAAAGCAGACGATCGCAAGGTTCATCTGGTAAAGGACCCTCTACCTGATAAGTACGATAGTACCCTTCTTAAAAACCTTCTTCCCGGTATAATCAGTTCCGCCCACCATCCAAACATAAGCACCTGCATCCTGTTGCTTGCCAGTAAAAGTTCCATCCCAACCTTTTCCTGCATCGTTACTGCTGAAAAGCAATTGTCCCCAGCGATTATAGACCCTGAACAGATCAATGCTGGAAATACCCACCGGGATAGGACGGAAACGGTTATTGACACCTTTAGCCGGGGTAAAGGCATTGGGCACGAATATGTCAGGTTTGGTTTTAAATACCTTAACCTGCATGGTATCATAATTAAAACATCCTTCCTGATTAAAGACTTTTACAAAGTAGGTGACGTCATTATTCAAAAGTGCAACGGGCGACTGAATATCAGTTCGGGTAAGCCCGGTAGGCGGCGTCCATTGAAAGAACTCTGCACCCCGTGCAAACAATTGCAGGGGTTGGCCTGATACAATAGAGGTGTCACTTCCGGCATCTGCCACTATTTTTGGCCGCACATTTACCAATATAGTGTCCAGTTTTGGTTTAGGGCAACCGCGGTCGTCTCGAACCGAAAGTATGTAGGGTGTTGTCAGTAGCGGGAAGGCCAATGGGCTGAGTGAATTTGCATTAGTCAATGTATTAGTTGGCGACCAGTTAAAAGATGCGCCCATCATCGTACCATTAAGTTGTACGGTATCTTCGTAACAGATTACCACGTCCTGGCCGGCATTGGCAACCGGGTAAGGCACCGTATAAATAATCAAATCATCTGTTGCATTACATTTACCGATTGTCGCAGTTACCTGGTAAGTGGTGTTGGTGGTTGGCGTGGCGATAGGCCTTTTAACAGACCGGTTGTTAAGGGAAGAAGCGGGTGCCCACGAATAACGCAATCCGTTTCCGTCCGGGTTAAACTGCACAGCATCAGTAAGGCAAATTGTTGTGTCATTCCCCGCATTCAACGTAACGAAATCAACCACCCTGACCAGTACATTTTCTGAACTTACGCAACCGTTGTCACTTACTGTTACCGTATAGGTAGTTGTTGCTTTCGGAAATACCAGGGGGTTGGCAGTATTTGCTCCCAGGATGCTTGAATTAGGTAACCAGGAGAACGTTCCGCCGCCCCTTGCCAACAGTTGAAGGGTGTCGATACTGCAGATAAGCGTATCACGGAATGCAATGTCCACAATTGGCTTATCTCTTACTTCCACACTATCACGTATCACAGTATCAATACATCCTTTACTACTTTCCACTATCAATTTTACCTGTTTATACCCAAGGCTGTTGTATTTCCAGGACGTATTGCGATTTATAGATGTATCGGCGGTTGAAGTCTCATCGCCAAAATTCCATGTCCATTTTGAGACATTGCCGTAGCGGGTATTGGTAACATCAGTGAAAAGGAAGGGGTTGAACCTGCAGGAACCGTTAACCGTAAAGCCGGGGAAGAAACCGGGGTATACGCCAACGGTGGTAAAAGCTGAGTCTGAACATTCCTCCCCGGGATTAATAATCAGTTTCACTTTATATAACCCTGTATCGGGAAATATGAAATTCGGTTTCGCCTGCGTAGAGGTATCATTCGTTCTTCCGGCTACACCAAAATCCCAAAGATAGGAGTGTATCAGGGTAGAAAAGGGAGCTTCGTTTTGGAAACTAAAATCAAACCCGTCACAGGTAACATAGGCTGGTTTAAGTTCTGCCGCTGCAAAGTCGCACCTGGCATCCACCCGGAGTATAAAGTCTTTGCGATGGGTGCTCAGTACTTTGCCATTGCGCCATTCGGTCAGGCATACACATACCACATAATCTCCGCCGGCCGGAGCTATGCCTGAGATAATGCCAGTGGAAGGATTAATCGATACCTCTGGTCCTAATGGACGAGTACCCGCGAAGCCCGCCGCATAATTAAGCACGTTTAGCTGGCTGGGTGGTGGTGGGTTGGTTACTACCGGTGTACCCGTTGAACCACCACTATAAGCACCACAAAATGTATAGGAGAGCGAATCGCCATCGGCATCCAGCGCACCGAAATTTAATGTGAACCTTCGCTTCTGACAGATTAGAACCGTATCCTTTACCAGGAACTGTGGATTGGAATTAACTTCCGTTGCAGACAAGTTCCCGGTTCCATGAATCTCGCAGGTATAAGAAGCACCTACCGAATTGTTAGGACTTAAATTCTGAATACCATTTATTCTACAGCATCGCTGGTAGATCGCTGTATAACCGCCGGGTTCTTTGGGTAGTTCGATAATCAATGAATAAAGTCGTACCCGGTAACAAATAGGCGAGGGGTTCAATATGCATGGACTTGGGGTGGAAAGCCGTAAAAACTCATCCCGGGTATTAGGTAACGTGAACGGAGAGCCGCTTACAGGCGTATTGTCGACATTTTTATAGATTGACAGGTTTGCTACTGCATCAATTTGTGCGCCTGTTGAACTGCAATCAATAAATAATCTGACTGTAACCCGGAACCTGTCGTTGTTGCCAGTACCTGGTCCCAGATACTCATAAAACACTTCACCTCCTTTGATATGTGCAGCATAAGAAGGTAATCCAATTAAGCATAAAATGAAAATTATGGCAGCGGTGCTTTTCATTCAGGAAATCGTTTTCAACTCCTATCAGTTTTCTGTTAATAGAATCCGGGTAACATGATTTGTTTAATAACGGTCAAATGATTTTTATTATTTCCCGGCCGTTTGCAGAAAATTTTGTAAGATGGAATTGCTTTGTTGTACGTCTTCAATCATTCCCATATGACCAGCATTTTCAAGAATATGAATGTACGACAAAGAAGGCATATGGCATATTTCCATGCTGTCAGCAAAGGGTATTACATTATCCTGCTGGCCTATAATAAAAAGTATCGGTTTGATGAACTCTTTAAGTAGTACCGTACGGTCAGGGCGTTGCTTCATGGCTTCTAGGTAGGCAACCAGTGCAAGCGGATCAAACGACTGATACTTTTCAATCAGTTCAAAAACTGTTTCTGAATTTGCCTTACTGAAACCATCACTGAATAATAAAGGGGTGCTCTGCTTCAGGTATTCAAAAGTGCCCTGACTTTCAATGAATGCCATGTTCTTTACCCGGGTTAATTTCTTTTCTTCGGAATCCGCATACGCGGTGGAGTGAAACAAACCAAGGGCTGTTAGAGACTGTGGAAATTTTTCAGCGAAAGCGAGTGTAACATATCCGCCCATGCTGTGGCCGATCATGATCGTCTCATCTATTCCTTCCTCATCCAAAATTGCCTTTACCGAATCGGCCAAACCTTCCATGCTTACATCTTCCTGCAGTTGAGACTTGCCGCTTCCCGGCAGGTCAGGTATGATCAGCCGAAAGCTTTCCTGCAGAAATACCTCCTGCCTTATCCATATCTCACTGTCTTCTGCTAATCCATGTAACAATACAACTGTTTTGCCTTTGCCGGTATCCCTGTATGTAATCGAACGTTCAAAGTACTTGATGGTTTTGATCATTTTTTATATTTTCTTATATGTTTCCGGGTCCATAAAAAAGTGGTTGTAAGCAAGATCAGCAGCGTCAGTATTGCTGCTGACCGTGAAAGGATATCTCCAAAAATCACATAAAAGGTTTTGTAATCGTTTTTTGGAATCCCCATTTTTATGGCAGCAGCAACATCCCATGGTTGCGGATTAAAAACTCTGCCGTCAGATGAAATAAAACACGAAATGCCGGTGTTTGCGCTTCGAACAATCCACCTTCTTGTTTCAATGGCACGCAGCCTTGCATACTGCATATGCTGCCTGTAACCAGATGTGTTTGCCCACCAGCCATCATTAGTAATGATTACAATTACATTGGCCCCGTTGCGTATATATGCCGTTAAGAATTCACCATAAATGCTTTCATAACAAATGGCCGGCGCCATCCGGTAACCGCTAACCGGATCTACTAAGACGGTCCGTTCTTTCTGGGAAGCATATCCTCCGGTAGTGCCTCCAAATTTTTCAAACCACCTATCCAGGAACTTCAAAAAGGATGGAAGTGTCTCCACTCCGGGTACTAATTTCGATTTGTGATACAACTGGATGGCTCCAGTGCCTGTTAAAAGACCGGCGGTATTGTAAGTATCGTAATACTGTTCCGAATCCTGTATCTTTTTTGCTGAAGCAGTTTTATCCTGATCGGTAAACAGCCGGTAGCCCTCAATACCGCTAACCAGCTTTACCTGCGGGTGTTTTTGTAAGAAATCCCATACTGGCTTGAAAAAAGGATTGCCATTTATTCGTGTTTCTTCTATACCCGATTGAAAGTTTATTGCCGTTTCCGGCCAGATAACGATGCTGCTGCGCGCATCTATTTTTGACTCACTCAGTGCAATCAAAATTCTAAGCTGGCTATCCTGGCTACCAGGAGAAAATTTTTCGTATGGATTAATATTGGGTTGCACAACAACCATATTGTGCGGCTCTATATCATCCTCCTGTAAACCAGGTTGTACAATCATCGAAAACAAGAACGGAACCAACACCGCCAGAGATGTGATAATCGAAAGTTTTTTACCAAATGTTCTAAAAGAATGAAATCTTTTTACGAGTTGAAAAATCAGGATATTAACCACCAGGACCCACAATGTTCCACCACTCGTTCCTGTATATTCATACCACTGCACCCAATTGGGATGAATCGCGAACACATTACCGATAGTAAGCCAAGGCCAACTGAGTTGCCAGTTCAGGTGAATGTATTCAAAAGTCATCCAAAATAGAACCAGTGCGGTATAACCAGCAGGAGCCCCCCAACTTTTCTTCACATTGTAAAAACCCAGACACGGAATGCACATGAGCAAACTGTTCGCCAGCATCGCTGCAACCCCACCAGGAACGGTTGAATTGCACATCCACCAGGTGGTCGCTATATTCCAAACCAGCATAGTAAGATAAGCCCCGCCAAAAAAATTTAACCGGCTGGTACTTTTTACTTCCATCCATAAAAACGGAACAAAGGCAATGAAAATAAGAAAGGTGAAAGGAGAAACGGGCCAACTGGCCCAAAGCAATAATCCACTTGTTACACATAGAACCGGCTGCTGGTATTTTTTCAACATTGAAATTTGCACCAAGTTCGTAAAAATTCTTGAGCTCTGAGTGCCGTGATGTCAACTACCAGTAATCAGCTTTATTAATGGTAAAATTGATGATGGTAAATTTGTCAGGTACTGTAGTCGTTTATCCGCTACCGGGAGGCATTTCGTTCAATGCCTGCCACCTTTTAGGGATCGCCAGTTCACTCAGCAGATCTGTTGTAACAATTCCCTTCCGCTTTCAACAAGCCGTACCATGTTTCCTGAAAAGTCTTTTATTAATGATTGCTTAATTCCATTTGCATATCTTTCCTTCCTAATGAAGCCATCATGTATTTTCGACCTGATACGTGTAGACGAGTATTCTGCCACACCCAAGTACCTGCAACTTTCCCATGCCATTCTTAGTGCAGTGGAGGCTGGAAAAATCCGCAAAGACGAACTGATGCCATCTATAAACGAATTGAGTTACGAACTTGAAATATCAAGGGATACGGCAGAGAAAGGATACAAGTACCTCAAGAATTTAGGAGTACTTGCTTCCGTACCGGGAAAGGGATACTTTATCAGGAGTGCAGATTTCAGGCAAAGACTTAAGATTTTCCTGCTGTTTAACAAACTAAGTTCCCATAAAAAAATTATTTATGACTCTTTTATAGAGGCGATCGGTGAACAGGTAACAGTGAATTTTTACATTTATAACAATGATTTTTCCTTATTCAGGAAATTACTTACGAATAAAAAAGAAGACTATTCTCATTTCGTTATTATCCCTCATTTTCTGGAAGGAGGAGAAAAGGCACATGAGATAATAAATACCATTCCAAAAGAAAAATTATTGCTGCTCGACAAGAAAATTCAAGGTATTGACGGCAATTACGCGGCAGCCTACGAAAATTTCGAAAAAGATATTTATTATGCGCTGGAACAGGCGTGCGAGCGACTGGCCAAGTACCACACACTCAAAATCATCTTTCCTGCATACACCTACTATCCTAATGAAATATTAACAGGCTTTCATAATTTCTGCCAGGAATTTGCTTTTGCCTCCAAGGTTGTACACGATATTGCCCAAGAACCGATCAAGGAAGGAGAAGTCTTTATCAACCTCATGGAAGACGACCTGGTAATTTTAATAGAGCGCATCATATCACTGGGATTGACTATTGGAAAGCAGGTTGGAATTATTTCGTACAACGATACACCACTGAAAAAAATCATTTTGAATGGAATAACAACTATATCAACCGATTTCCGAAAAATGGGGTCCATGGCTGCAGAAATGATTCTCAACAATTCAAAAGAACACAGGGAAGTGCCTTTTTATCTTACACTCCGGGCATCTTTATAAAAAGGAAAATGCCTGACATCTCCTCTAAGCAACACCCTGCCGGGTAGCCAACTAATATAATAGTGTTGTTTAAAATCTACCTCTAATCAATGGGTAGATATCTTCATTATATAAAAGCCTTAACGATTGGTGAGTTTCCTTTGAAATAGGATCTAACGCAGACGCTTCCACATTTTTTACTACTTGTGATACTTTGCTCGCTCCAGGGATAACGGTTGTGACAGCTGGATGGTCCAATATCCATCGAAGGGCCCATTCGGCCATCCGGTCATCTGGTAACAAGGCAGAAATTTTATGAGCCATCTGTACGCCTTTACTAAATTCGATTCCTGAAAAAGTTTCACCCACATTAAATTTTTCGCCGTTTGCGTTGTAATTTCTATGATCGTTTGATGAAAAAACGGTGTGTTCCGTGAATTTTCCTGTAAGTAGTCCACTGGCTAAAGGAACGCGTACTATGATGGCAACATTTTTCCTGGCAGCTATTTCAAATAATTCATCTGCAAGATCCTGGCGAAACAAATTGAAAATTACCTGCAATGAAGCAATGCCATCCTGTTTGAGACAGATCAATGCTTCTTCAACGGTTTCAACACTTGCCCCCCAGTACCGGATCAGGCCATCACCCTGTAACCTGCGCAGATGATCAAACACCTTTCCGGAGCTTAATTCTTTGTCAGGGATGCAGTGAAGTTGTTCCAGGAACAATTGTGAAATCCCAAGGCGAGCTACACTTTCGTTAACATGGGTTTTCATAAGTTCATAAGTGAAATTCTGCGGCCACCCGTTGTCGTTATCACTCCTGCGCCCCAGTTTACTGGCGACGTACACGGGTTGCTGAACTGTTTTTAAGAATTTTCCAATTACTGTTTCACTCAATCCCATTCCATATACATCGGCGGTATCTATAAAATTTCCACCATGGTCAATGTATGCCTGTAATACTTCTAATGCTTCCGCCTCATTTACCACTCCCCAGTCAAGGCTTCCTAATTGCCAGGTGCCTAATCCTACTTCAGCTATTTCAACTTCATTGAATTTCCGGTATTTCATATTACTATCTGCTTGTTAATTAAAAGTAAATATAATTAGCTCCCGACAAAAATAGCATTTTTGCTCATCAGGTCATTTGCTGTCGAAGTCGCGTGCAGGTAGTGGATGTAAACGCCATAATAAGTGGACGCTAAAGGCAAGGGTTCGCTATGGGCATCGAATGTAGCCCGCCAGTCCCTGACTGATTTATAAGTTTTCAGAAAACGGCTGAAACGGATTGAAACAGTAATCTTATTGCACCGGGCACATATTTGTAT
Organism: Chitinophagaceae bacterium; assembly: GCA_037721715.1. Classification (GTDB taxonomy): domain Bacteria; phylum Bacteroidota; class Bacteroidia; order Chitinophagales; family Chitinophagaceae; genus JADCRZ01. The sequence continues at coordinate 8,123 of JBBJOD010000037.1, forward strand.
AGCTTCATTATAATTACGTGGGGGTCTGGAAATGCCTGAAGAGCTGTAAGGAATCAACATAAAAAATGGCAAGCATTTAGTATTTATAACGAAATAAATTTTAACGATGCTTTACAATCTTGATAATATTAATTCAATAAAAGATATTTTAGTTGAGATAAAAAAGACGCTCTCAGTGGCTGAAAGTGTAACATCCGGGCATTTGCAGGCTGCCCTTTCTGCTGCCAGTGATGCTTCCTTTTTTTTCCAGGGTGGTATCACAGCTTATAATGCCGGGCAGAAAACAAGGCAACTTAATTTAGAACCGATTTATGCCAAGGAAGAAAACTGTGTTTCAGAAAGAATAGCAGGTGAAATGGCTGTAAATGTAAATAAAATGTTCCTTAGCCATTATGGAATTGGTATTACTGGTTATGCCACCGTTATGCCTGAATCCGATATTAATGACGTGTATGCCTATTTTGCAATTGCAAGCAGAGACGAGGTATTATTCAGTAAAAAGATCTCCAGCTCAAAAACCGACAGCATTGAAGTGCAACTTGATTTCACGAACCAGGTATGTGCCGAATTCAACAGTTTACTTAAGAATGCGCGGTGATTAACATTTCTTTACAGTCCACACTATATTAAATTGCATCTGTAGCTCAAATGAATTGCCTGCATTTGGTAAATGGTATATAAATTGCTTTTTCATGTAATCATCATCCGATTACTCTGCCATTCAAAAGATTAGGCCTTAAACAGGTACTAAGCAATTATATTGTTTTTCATGAAGGATATCCAGGTCTGCCGGATCAGCCCTCGGGAGATTGTAAGGCGCAAAAGTGGGGAAAGATTTCCACTGTAAATGGAGCTATTCAACCTTGAAAATAACTCAGCATAGATTTATTTCTTAGAAGATTTAACATGACATCAGAAAAAAACACAACTAAGTCAGGTGGTATCATCAAAAAAATTGGTAGGATATTATTCAGGACAGTGATAATTATCATCTTATTATTAGTCACCTTACTTATTCTTATCCAGACACCACCGGTTCAAAGTTTTGTTGTAAAGAAAGCGACCGCTTACCTGGAAAAAAAGCTTAAAACAAAAGTGGAGATAGGCCGTCTTTTTATAGGGTTCCCCAAAAATATCGTCATAGAAAATATCTACCTGGAAGATAGACAGAAAGATACGTTGTTATCTGGTGGACGTATAAAAGTTGACATCAGCATGCTCAAATTGCTTGACAATGAAATACAGGTGAATGATGTAAGGCTTGAAAGAGTTACTGCGAAAGTTACTCGTGTTTTGCCAGATACCGTCTACAACTTTCAATTTATCATAGATGCCTTTGGGTCAGATACGGTTAAAGTTGAAAAAAAATCTGATAGTTCAACGCTGAGTATTGATATTAAACATGTTCAGCTCGATAAGATCAGGCTGGTATATAAAGACGCTATTACCGGAAGTAATGTGAACGTCTGGCTACAGCATTTTGAGACCAATATTGATAAAATAGACCTTAATCGTCAACGATTCGATGTTCCGGTAACGACTGTACGCGGACTGAAGGCGATTGTTTACCAGTCTAAACCTTTATTGAAAGCAGAGAGCATGACTGTTGAGAAGAAAGATGCGCAAGAGCCTTCGGCCATGCAGTTAAATATTCGAAAAATTTTTTTAAGCGATATAGACCTTGATTACCGGAATGATGTTTCGGCAATGTACACCTCTCTTAATCTTGGAAACCTGGAATTGAATGTAAATAAATTGGATTTGTTCAACAGGCTAATTGATTTAAAGAGCTTACAGCTCGATAAAACAGTGGCGTCTATCCGCCTTGGCAAAAAGGAGGCAGCCAAAGAAGTGGTAAAGCAGGTAAACCAGGAATTGGAGGCGCAGTCGGAAATACCTTGGCGTGTAATGGTTGGTTCGATACGGTTCAATGAAAACAATATACAATTCGATAATGACAACAAGCCGCGTCTGGCAGAAGGAATGGATTATGCCCATATAAAGGCAGAAGACCTGACTCTTCATATTGACAAGCTTTTATATAGTAAAGACTCTATTGCCGGTACCATAAGTAAAGGGCAAATGAAAGAACAGAGCGGATTCCAGTTGAACCGACTGCAAACGAACTTTCTATATGCATCAAATGAAGCTTATTTCAGGGATCTGATTCTTCAAACTCCGGGCACGCAATTACAAAAAACAATTGTAGTAAGATACCCCTCCCTTGAGTCACTGAAAACCAACCTGGGAGCTTTGCAGATGGATATTGATTTGAGCAATAGTAAAATCCAGGTTAAAGATATCCTGACTTTTGTACCAACGCTGAAAACGCAACCAGCATTTGCTAACCCATCAAACACTTTAAGGCTGAACGGCAGGGTAAAGGGTAGCTTGTCTCGCCTGCAAATAGAAACGTTACAACTGCAGGCATTCCAGGATACCAGGGTAAATGTAAGGGGAACCATTCTGGGGTTGCCTGATATAAAAAAGGCAGGTGCAAACCTGGTTATTACCGAGTTAAGCACTTCAAAGCGCGATATAGTAATGTTGGCACCAGAAGGTTCTCTGCCAGCGAGCATTACGCTCCCGGAAAAAATAAAAATAACAGGCCGTATTACCGGCGGACTGAACAGTATCAATCCTGACCTTTTATTAAACACATCGCTCGGTTCTATAAAGATTAGAGGCGGTATCAAACAGCCATCGGACGCTAAAGCATCCCGTTATGATTTGGTAATAGAAACTAATAAGCTTGACTTAGGCACACTAATGCAGAATAGGGAAAATCTTGGTAATTTAAGTGCCAGGCTTACTATAAAGGGTAAAGGATATGATCCGAAGATGGCTGATGCCAGTGTAAATGGTACCATTCAATCCGTAGTATTAAAAAAGTATAATTATAAAAACCTGGGTTTGGTTGCGAGCATAGCAAATCAGCAACTCCAGGTGAAAACCAATATACACGATCCTAATATAGATTTTACCCTGGATGCCAGTGGAAACCTCGGAGGTAAATATCCATCCATTGCTTTGAATGCAACGATCGACAGTATAAAAACACTGGCATTACATCTTACCACTGATACAATCATCTACAGAGGTATCATTACAGGCGATTTCCCCGTGGCCGATGCCGATCACCTGGCTGGCAACCTGCTGATTACAAAATCTTTACTCGTAAAAAATGACCAGCGACTGGAATTGGATACACTTCAATTGTCTGCCGGTTCAAATGACAGCGGACAGTTTTTAGCGTTATCTGCTGATGCAATCAATATCAGGTTACAGGGAACGTACAGGCTAACGCAAATGGGTGATATTTTTCAACAAGCCATTGATCCCTATTACACGGTAAGTGTACCCGGTAAAGCGCTTAAGACCGATCCGTATGACTTCTCATTTTCTGGAAGTGTGATTAATAAACCTATACTTAAGACATTTTTGCCTGATTTAACAAGGTTAGATGATGTGAGCTTTAATGGAAGGTTTTCCAACATCAACGGTTGGAACCTTGCCCTTAAAGCTCCTTTTATTTTATACGCCGATAACAGGATAGAAAAGTTGCAATTGCAGGCGGGTACTAGAGACAATGCGATAAAAGGCTTGATAACGGTTCAAGAGGTAGCCAGTGGAAAAAGCATAGCGTTATTCGGCACTTCATTGAACGTTTCAGTGGCAGACAACCTAATAGATTTCGATTTAAACATAAAGGATAAACTGGCAAAAGATAAATACCGTTTTGGTGCGCTTTTCCGCCAGCCTCAACCTGGAGATTACCTATTTGCCATCAAGCCTCAGCAGTTATTACTTAACTACGATCCATGGGTAGTTCCGGGTGATAACCAGATAGCTATTTTAAAGTCTGATATTAATGCCCGCAACTTTGTTATTACCAGAAATAACCAGCAGCTAAGCATCAACAGCACATCTCAGCAGGCAAATGCTCCAATGGAAGTGAGGTTCGGAAATTTCAAAGTATCGACGCTTGCCAATTTCGTGGTGTCTGATTCGTTGCCTGTAGAAGGAACACTTAATGGGCTGGTTACGCTGAATAACTTGACAAGTCAGCCTACGTTTACCAGTGACCTGACTGTTTCTGATGTCAGTTTTAGAAAGGATACCATCGGTAATATAAACATGTTGGTCAACAATACGGTTCAAAATACATTTGCCGCGGATATAAAGATATCCGGCCACGGCAACGACGTGCAGCTGGCCGGAAACTATTATGTGAAGCCTGATAACAACAGCAGCTTTGACATGAACCTTGATATCAGGCAGATTTTATTAAAATCCATCCAGGGAGCCACCATGGGTGCCATTAATAACGCATCAGGAATGATCACCGGAAAGTTTGTTGTCGACGGAACCGTAAAAGCACCGGCAATAAACGGTAACCTGGATTTTAAGAAGGCGGCTTTTAATATGGCCATGTTAAACAGTTATTTCCGGATTGATGATGAAAGCATTACAGTAAAAAATGACGGCATACAGTTTAACACCTTTACAATAAAAGACACTTCAAATAATACGGCGATTCTGGATGGAATGGTTTATTACAACCCGGGTTTTACTGACTACAGGTTTGACCTTTCCCTTAAGGCAAACAACTTCCGAGCACTAAATACAACCAAAAAACATAGCAAAGTTTATTACGGGCAGCTTTTTTTTGATAGTAATCTTCGCATCAGGGGCACCCAAATCAAGCCAGTGGTGGACGGGGCAATTACCATTAACGATAAAACCAAATTAACGGTCATATTACCTCAAAAAGAACCCGGACTCCAGGCAAGGGAAGGCATTGTTGAATTTGTAGACATGGATGCAATTCCAAATGATTCGTTATTTATGGCAAAGTACGATTCGATTAACCAGTCAGATGTGATGGGTTTAGATATCGGTATTAATATCAATGTTGACAAGCTGGCTGAATTTAACCTGGTAGTAGATGAAGGAAACGGAGATTTTCTTAAAGTGCGCGGAGAAGCGGCTCTAAGCGGGGGCATCGATCCGAGTGGAAAAATCACGCTGGCTGGGTCTTATAACCTTGAAGAAGGCGCATACGAGCTTTCTTTCAATGTACTGCGCCGCAGGTTCGATATACAGAAAGGAAGTACGATCATATGGACCGGGGAGCCCACCAAGGCCAACGTAGATATAACAGCAGTTTATGTGGCTAAAACCGCTCCTTTAGACCTTGTTCAAAACCAACTGGAAGGCGCTGCGGAAAATGAAAAAAATTATTATCGCCAAAAATTGCCTTTTGAAGTTAACCTAAATATGAAGGGTGAATTGCTGAAGCCGGTTTTAACCTTTGACATCATTCTGCCACAGGATCAGAATTTTAACCTGGACAGGGGTAAACTAACAACGATTGAAAACAAGCTGGCAATGATCAGGCAGGAACCCTCCGAAATGAATAAACAGGTTTTTGCCTTGTTATTACTTGGGCGATTCATTACAGAAAACCCTTTTGCCAGCAGTACAGGAGGCTTTTCGGCTGAAGGGTTTGCGCGCAATAGCGTTAGCCAGTTACTCACCGAACAATTAAATAACCTTGCATCTGACCTGGTGAAAGGTGTAGACATAAATTTTGATGTAGCCTCTACCTCGGAAGATTATACCTCTGGTCAAAAAGCAAATCGCACAGATCTAAATGTAGCATTATCCAAGCGTTTGTTAAACGACCGCCTTACAGTAACCATCGGAAGCAATTTCGCACTGGAAGGGGCACAACCGGCGCAAGGCGCAAAACAAAAGACAAACAACCTGGCCGGTAATGTTGCATTAGATTATAAGTTGAGTAAGGATGGTAGGTATTCCTTGAGAGCGTATCGCAAAAATGAGTACGAAGGTGTAATTGAAGGGAATATTACTGAAACCGGAGTAAGCTTTGTTCTTACTGTTGACTATAACAGGTTCAGCCAGATATTTCTTTCGAAAGACCAACGTGAGCAAAAACGGGGTATCAAAAGACAGGAAAGGAAGGAGGAAAAAGAAGACAAAAAAAATGCAGGAATTATTGATGAGACAAATGCAGCCGATGACAGGAAAAAAGAAATCAAAACAACGAATGAAAACTGAAATGGGTAAAGGGTCGGTTGCGAAAGGGATACAGTGTGTTATCGCGTTTGCAATGATGCTGATGCTGGGAGCATGCAGCAATACTAAGTACCTTCCTTCCGGAGAATCGTTGTATACTGGTTCGAAAGTAGTAGTTAACGCGCCTAAATGGAAGAAGAAAAAGATTAAGGCGATAAAAAAGGAGCTGCAGGCTCTTACCCGTCCAAAACCCAATAGTTCTATCTTAGGATTACGCATCAAGTTGTATGCTTATAATATTGCCGGCACTCCTAAAAAGAAAAATTCGCCCGCCGCATGGTTAAAGCGAAAATTTGGCGAACCACCTGTCTTGTTAAGCGACTTAAACCTCGACAAAAATGTTCAGATCCTGGATAACCATCTCGAAAACATGGGCTATTTCCAGGTGAACGTTTATGGCGATACGGTGGTTAAGAAAAGAAAAGCAATTGCCCTATATACCATCAAACCTAACGCACAGTACACACTAAACCAGGTTATTTACCAACAGGACAGTACGGATCTTTCAAAGGCAATTACAACCAGTACTGCTTCCAGCCTGCTAAAGCCGGGTGATCCTTTTAACCTGGATTTGATAAAAGCAGAATTTACGAGAATTGATGGCTACCTGAAAGAAAACGGGTTTTATTATTTTAATCCTGATTTCCTGATTACCAAAGCTGACAGTACGATCGGAAATGATAAGGTAAACCTGTATGTAAACGTAAAGCCTGGTGTACCTGGTGAAGGAAGAAGAATCTACTCTATTAAAGATGTGTTTGTATTTTCTCAATACAGCCTTAATTCGCCAGGTTCTGATACCAGTAAGGCCAATGCAACATTGTTCAAAGGTTATTATGTTATTGACCGCAGGAATCTTTATAAGCCCCGGATATTTGAACAAGCCATGCAGTTTAGCCCGGGTGATACCTATAGCCGGACAGATCATAACCTATCTTTAAATCGTTTAATAAACCTTGGCCTGTTTAAGTTTGTTAAAAATCGTTTTGAGCAGGTTTCCAGCGATTCATCACAGCTAAATACCTATTATTACCTTACGCCGCTTGCAAAACAATCCCTGCGACTTGAACTGGGTGGAAGTACAAAATCTAACAATCTAACAGGGTCACAACTGTCATTAAGTTGGCGCAATAGAAATCTCTTTAAGGGAGGTGAACTACTAACCATCAATGCAACAGGAGGATTTGAAGTGCAAGTCAGTGGAGCGTTTAAAGGATACAATACTTACCGTGCTGGCCTGGAAGCAAATCTAACGTACCCTAGGTTCCTGGTGCCATTTTTTAAGATCGATACGAGGGGTGGCTTCGTTCCAAAAACAAATATTCTGCTGGCATATGATGCTTTAAATAAAAATAAATTATATACACTTAATTCCTTCCGGGGATCATTTGGTTATGCCTGGAAAGAAAACCCTCGTAAAGAACACCAGTTTAATCCCATCAGTATTAATTACGTACAGCCCTGGAAGGTTACTCAGGAATACATTGACAGCATCAGTAAAAATTTTTCCTTGCAAAGAAGCATTGACAAACAGTTTATCCTGGGTTCAATGTATAATTATAACTATAACGAACTACTGGGCATCCAACCGGCGAACGGCATTTATTTCAATGGAAACGTCGATCTTTCAGGTAACATTGCCGGCCTGGCAACAGGTGCCAATATTAAGTCGGGTGGTGACACGGTAAAACTTTTTGGTGCCGCATTCGCTCAGTATGTAAAAGTTGAATCTGACGCCCGGTTCTATAAAAAATTGGGTGAGAACACTTTATGGGCCAGCCGCATTATCGCCGGAGTGGGGT
>JBBJOD010000038.1:0-15946 GCA_037721715.1 Chitinophagaceae bacterium
GATATGGGGAAATGTTTTGTATGCAGTAAGATTTATACCATCAGTCAGCGTCCAGGTATTGGTCAATGGAGGAAAGCTGGCATTCAAATCCGTCCAGGTAGCAGTAGTTGGATCACTCGTTCCATCATAATTCGTTGAAACCAGCAGTTGTAGGGAAGGACCAGTAAATTGACCCCTGCTCGAAAAGTTGAGGATGGGCAGGTTAAGACCGCCAATTAGTAAAGGCGGGGAGATCAGCCAGTCTTCATTTATTAAAGCCCCTACTAAAAAGCCATTGATGTCCACGCCTTTCGATCCACTTTGTCCAAAACCAGAACAACTCCATTTTTGCAACCCGGAAATACTGTACGCACTGAATCCCCCACCAGGAACGCCCCCCGGACTACAACTGTTGTAGTCGAATTGAAGGTTAGCGGTATCGATGCCTTCACCAAATACAGTTATCGTTTTGCTGATTGCATTTTCGCTGCTGTTAACAACACTTCCTGTGATAACGCCTGCAGCGGCTGGTTGAAATTTTACAAAGATGACTTTGTTTGCAACTACCTCGCTGACTGGTAGGGTTATTAAATTACTGAAAATAATGCTGTCTTGTGATACCAGGAAAGAGGGTGAAGCACTTATATTTACCGGTTCACTTAGGTTTTCACCCCTTACGGTAAAAGACTGAGCAAAAGAACCGGCATTGATTGAAGTAAAGGGGAAATTCAGTGAGGTGCTGGCATTATCGTTGAGGATTAAAGTGGGTGCTGTAGATAGTCCTTCCGTCCAGGATAGGGAAAAATCGTCTATCGCAGAAGTGGGCCTGTTACCAGTACCCGAAGTGGCAACCAGCGTAATAATTCTCATGGTTATAACATCTGGTAAATTATCAATTGAATTATTAAAATCAATGCTGATGACGCTATTTTCGAAAGATGCGCCCCCCGTAGACAGGTCACCGGCAACGATAGGTGCTTCTAAGAACGAAGTAGGGTTTTCACCTATTCCATAGTCTACTCTCCAGTTTGCAGTCCGTGTTACACTTACATCCAATGACTGTAGGTTAAAGACCAATTTAAAATTGGTTTTATTACTTGTATTGGCTATTTGAAATACAAAAGCGCCGCCCGGATCTCCAAACCCACCAGATTGGCGCAGCCCAAGTGCACGGTTTGTTGCACTATTTTGTTCAGTAGCAGGGGCAGAAGCGGTAAGGCCCGTTGCAGACGCCACATTTTTGAATGCTCCCGACGTATTGTTCCAGGTTACCGGAGCAGCGGTAAATGGAGCGTTAGCGCCCGCAACTGTAAGTGTGGAGCCGGTTCGTACTGTAAATCCTGCTGGCAAACCCGAGCTTATATTATCAAAGTTTTCTACAAAAGGTGATGCATATAATGTTACCTGTGATAATACTGGTTGTGCTGTTAGAGCCAAAATGATAGAAAGGCAAAGAATAGTAAAAGGTAAAACTATACGCATAGATTATTTTTAAATGGACGGGTAAGTCTGAAGGGTATATTTGGTGGATGCAAAGGATTAATGGTGATTAACCGGCACTTTAGAACACTTACATCGGTACCTGGATTTTTACGGTAAGTCTTTGTAATACTTGTTATGTTATAATCTAAAAAAGTGATTTAACCCTAATTACACAAATAACGTCAAATCTCAAGGCATTTCAAAGAAAACATTTCTCCTCTTGAAAAACTTAACTCCGAATTGATTACCTTCGCAGCCCTTTGGATGCTTTTGAACAACTTTATTCACGGCATAGAAGGTACAAACAACAATTATTTCATAAAAAAACAGGTAAATGAACAATTACGAATTGATGGTGATTTTTACCCCTGTGCTTTCTGAGGAGGAATACAAAGCCGCTCAGAAGAAATATACCGACCTGGTTGCAGACAACAAAGGTGAGGTATTGCACACCAATCCCTGGGGATTAAAATCACTGGCGTATCCGATCAACAAAAAGACCACTGGTCTTTATTGGGTATTGGAGTACAATGCGCTATCCGACTTCAATGAGAAGCTGAAAATTCAGCTTCTGCGTGATGACAATGTTATGCGTCACATGTTTACTGTGCTCGATAAATACGCCGCCGAGTACAATGCAAAACGGAGAAGTGGTGTAGTTAGGTCACCAGAAAAAGTGGAGGGTTAATTATGGCAAAGACAAATGAAATTAAGTACTTAACGGCCATTAAGACCGAAAAAAGACAAAAAAAATACTCCCGCTTTGAAAAACTGGGCATCAAGTACATTGACTACAAAGATGGAGAGTTTTTGAAGAAATTTCTGAACGAGCAAGGGAAATTGCTGCCACGCCGTATAACTGGTAACTCGCTTAAATTTCAGCGTAAAGTTTCGCAGGCGGTGAAAAAAGCCCGTCAAATGGCAATATTGCCTTATGTAACAGATCTTTTAAAGTAAGGAGGACACCCATGCAAGTAATATTAATACAGGATGTAGATAATCTGGGTGGTGCCAACGAACTGGTAAACGTCAAGAATGGCTATGCGCGCAATTTTTTAATTCCTGGCAAGCTGGCAGTAGAAGCAAACGCTTCAAATAAGAAGCAAATGGAAGAGAAGCAAAAGCAACTGCAGAAAAAAGAAGGCAAACTACTGGCGGAAATTAAAAGCGTTATAGAGGTGTTAAAGGCTTCTCCTCTAAGAATAGGCGCTAAAACAGGTACCAGTGGTAAAATTTTCGGAAGTGTTACTGCTTTGCAGATAACACGGGCAATTAGGGATCAAAAAGGATACGAAATTGATCGTAAGAGGATTTCAATTGCAGACGAAGTTAAGGAGTTAGGCAGTTACAAAGCAATGATCGATTTTGGCAATGGCAATCATACAGAAGTGGAGTTTGAGGTAATTGGTGAATAAAATGCTGATAGATTGTCTTATACAGATGACAGTAGTTTGATATGGGCTGGTTCCGCTTGCTTTGTGCAGGTTAAAAAGAAAGAGAATCCTGGTAACAACTGTTGTTAGTCGGCTAAAACACTAAATAAGGTTGGTTGATTTACACCATCTAAATAAACTTGCCCGGCTATTTTGCCGGGCTTTTTAATTTTCGAAAAACCAAATATTATTATCACTTATAAGTAGTTTTATTTATCTTCGTAGAGCCTTTAATGATCTTTACAGTTTCGCAATTGTCACTGAGCGTTTCAAGTAAATGTTTCTCTAGTCTTTTGGTGCTGTGTTCATTATGGTTTATTCATTTATTTAAAAAATTTTACGATGAACATTTACGTTGGAAATCTCAGTTGGACAATGACTGAGCAAGACTTACAAGACTTATTCGTTTCTTACGGCGAAGTAACTTCTGCAAAAATTGTTACAGACAAATTCAACAACAACCGCAGTAAAGGTTTTGGTTTTGTTGAAATGACTAACGACAGCGAAGGTCAGGCAGCTATTGATGGACTTAACGGTTCTGAAATCTCTGGTCGTAGCATTGTTGTTAACGAATCACAGCCTAAACAAGGTGGTGCAGGTGGCGGATTTAAGAAGAAAAGCTTTGGCGGCGGTAGCGGCGGCGGCGGTAGCCGTGGTGGTTATGGCGGTAGCGGCGGCGGCGGCGGAAGTCGCGGCGGTTATGGCGGCGGCGGTGGAAGCAGCAGCAGCGGCGGCGGAAGAAGCAGCAGCGGCGGCGGATTCAACAGAAGAAACGATTACTAGTTTGTAACGCAATAGATCACTTAGTCCGGCTTAGGCCGGACTTTTTGTTTTTATAAATCTTCTGATCAAAGAATCTAACCCAACATTACCTGGGAGCTCTCACCCGCACCCAGCCCTGGTATCCTGTAAGCATAAATTTCCTATCCTGCAAAATCATCTACATTTTTACCTCAAATTGAATTAACAACATCCCCGGTTCTGTTCGCTGAAATTTTCTATTTCGGTAGCAGAAGGATACTATTGGTATGTAAACTGTTTTATTAAAAGCACTAACTTAGCCACATCTTAAACTATTAACTTATTGCAACCTATGGCAGATGTATTCGACAAACTGGTGAAAGATGGCGGACCACTTGGCCAGCATATGAAAAGAGCACATGGTTATTTTGCATTCCCGAGATTGGAAGGGGAATTGGGAAACCGGATGAACTTCAGAGGTAAAGAAAAAATTGTTTGGAGCCTGAACAATTACCTGGGAATGGCCAATCATCCTGTAACGAGGAAAGCAGATGCTGACGCAGCCGCTAAATGGGGAATAGGTTATCCGATGGGTGCGAGAATGATGAGCGGTAATAGTTCACTTCACGACAAACTGGAGACAATAATAGCAAAGTTTATAAGTAAAGACGATGTAATGCTTTTAAATTTTGGTTACCAGGGTATCATGAGTTGTATTGATGCGCTTGTAAACCGGAGAGACGTGATCGTATATGACGCGGAAAGTCATGCATGTATAGTAGATGGTATTCGTTTACACATGGGGTATAGTTACGCTTACAAGCACAACGATGTGGAGGATTGTGAAAAGCAGCTGTCCCGTGCCATGAAGATGACCGAAAAATCAGGGGGCGGAATACTCGTAATAACAGAAGGGGTATTTGGTATGGCTGGTGACCAGGGTAAGTTGAAGGAAATTGTTGCGCTCAAATCTAAATATGCGTTTCGTATCCTGATTGATGATGCCCATGGTTTCGGATGTATGGGGCCAACTGGCGCCGGCGCTGATGAAGCACAGGGTTGCCAGAAGGGTATAGACCTTTACTTTTCCACCTTTGTTAAATCAATGGGCAGCATTGGTGCTTTTATTGCCGGACCTAAAGACGTTCTTTCCTATTTAAGATACAACACACGTTCACAAATTTTCGCGAAGAGCCTGCCGATGGTCGTGGTAGAAGGTATGATTACCCGTATGGAAATGCTCAAAGCCATGCCCGAACTAAAAGAGAAACTATGGTACAATGTAAATAAGCTGCAGAACGGATTGCAAGAACGAGGATTTGATATAGGCAAAACAAATAGCCCTGTTACACCTGTGTACATGAAAGGTGATGTTCCGGAAGCCACCGCTATGATACTGGACCTGCGTGAAAATCACAATATTTTTTGCTCTATAGTAGTTTTCCCCGTGATTCCAAGAGGGCAGATCATTTTCCGCCTAATACCTACTACTACCCATACAGACGAGGATATCGAACTAACACTACAGGCATTTTCATCAACGAAAGAAAAACTGGACGCAGGAGAATACAAAATGGCTGACATTCCTGATATGGCGGAGGCAATGTAATTCGGCATAAACAGGTAAGCATAGAGCTAACCCTAAAGACAAAGTTTTACTTCCAGCTAACCTAGGTGTGTAAATTATTATATATTAAATGAAGCTGGGGTAACACAACCACCCTGGCAGAAAAAATCCCGCCGTAGGGCGGGATGCACTAATCAAATACCATTAACCATTAAACCTTATCCTATGAAAAATCAAAGGTAAATATTCAAGTTGAAACATCGGTTATCTGCAAAGAAATTTTTCCCCTTAAGTATAAAATTGATTTAGATCAACTTTCCTCTAAAGGTTGTTTTATGTAAGTGAGAATAAAGACTGGAGATTAAACATGGGGCCCAGGATAGACATCCAGCCCCGTTTATAATCCAATATCCTATGAAAAACCGATTTTAAGACTCCCGGTTCTAGTATTTGGTTGCACCAGTAAATTTATTTTAGGTAAGCCCTGACCGAACTCATGGGTCGTTTACTGGCTATTTTAGAATTGAACAGGTATTACCAACGGGCTACAAACCCTTTACTGTATTCCTGGAAAGACATCTTTCCATATTTTCCTTCTCCAAAATATTTTAACAGCATCTCCATTTCTTTCGGAGTGAGGTATCCGGGAATTGCCTGTGCTTCTGAGCCATCTACCGGGAATATGACCGTGGTAGGGTAAGAGAGGTTTCCCTTTGTGACAAAAACCGCAAAGTCGTTGCTCTTATAAGCCGAATTAAACTGATAAATTTTCCCTTGCCACGACAGGGCCTTTTTGGTTTCTGCATTTACTTTTGCTACGTAAAAGTTCTCATTTAAATAACTAACGACATTTTTATCAGTGTATGTTTTCTTGTCCATTACTTTGCACCATCCACACCAATTAGTATAAAGGTCAATCAGAATAGGTTTTTTTTTGTTGTGATAGGCGATTGCGGTTTCAGGCAAGCTTCGCCATTTTAACTGGTCGGGCGGTTTGGTTGAACTACCGGAAAATAACAGCAGCCATGCAATTACCCATGACAACCTGAACTTATGCATAGTACTTTTGTTTACTTAACATTAAACGAATTGACATGGTTAAAATTGTTGTTGCTGTAACGGGGGCGAGCGGATCAATATACACAAAAGTTTTGTTAGACAAGCTGCTCACTATTAAAGAGCAATGGGATAGTTTATGCGTAGTAATGACTGACAATGCCCGGCTTGTATGGAAGACTGAATTGGACAACGAAGACTACAAATCGTACCCGGTAACCTTTTATCATCAACAAGATTTCTCTGCTCCCTTTGCTTCGGGTTCTGGACAATTCAATGTAATGATAATAATACCCTGTTCTATGGGTACACTAGGTAGAATTGCAAATGGTATTTCCAATGACCTGATCACCCGGTCGGCTGACGTTGTTCTGAAAGAAAGACGGAAACTCATTTGTGTAGCACGGGATACACCTTATAATCTCGTTCACCTGAGGAATATGGAAACCATCACGCTCGCTGGTGGAATTATATGTCCTGCCACTCCTTCTTTTTACAGTCGTCCTCAAACCATTGAAGCAGTAGCAGCAACGGTAAGTGACCGTGTTTTAGATCTCGCCGGACTTAATATCAATTCTTTCAGATGGGGCAACGAAGAAGACTAACTTACTACTTCAAATAGGTATCCTCATCAATTACCTTAAATCTACTTCTTCTACTCCCGGGTAATTCTTTTTATCGAACACAAATTGATTGTCACTGATAGCCGCATTGCTGTTAAGAGAAGAAACAGCATAAGTATATTTGTTACCATTTTTTTCCAGTACTTTGGTACCTGCAATTGTTTGGGCCGCTTTATCTACGTACACCAATACTTTATGGAACGATTTACTCTTATCTACAGGGGTCATCTCTATTTCCTGGATCGTTTTTGCACCTTCTTTCTTTTCACCATTCAACTTATATAAAAAATCCTTATCGTAAAAATTAGTAAACAGCTTTTGAGGTGTTATGCTATTTGCAGTAGGATCGAATTTAGTGATGGTTACTTCGTTTGAAGACTTATCATAAGTCCAAATGTTTTTACCATCACAAAAAATTTCCTGGCCAGTTATGGTCACACGATATTTCGGGCCTTTCATGAAAACCGTCCCCTTTTTGTTCCCTTGTGTTTTGCCTTTACCATCTTCTACCTTGAGACTAAATCCTGACTGCACCCCTTTGAATGTTTTAAATTTTGCACTTACTTTATCAAGAATTGTTTTTGCTGTAGGATCACTAACGCCCTGGTTTGAAGTCTGGGCGATGGCGGCAATACTTAAAGCGATAGTGGCTACTAATAGGTAAATACTTCTCATATGGTACATTTGCTGATTGTTAAAATGATAAAGGTATTACAAAGATGGCAGCTTCATTATATTGGTTGTGTGCCGTTTATTTCAACATAGCCGGATTAACACCCCGCTAACTTATACTATCTAAAAGCTGTGCCAGGTCAGCGTCCGTTTTAATTAAAACGTCTCTCACTTTACTTCCCTGGTTAGGGCCTACTACACCGCTGGCCTCTAACTGGTCCATTAATCTTCCGGCACGGTTATAACCCAATTT
Organism: Chitinophagaceae bacterium; assembly: GCA_037721715.1. GTDB lineage: Bacteria > Bacteroidota > Bacteroidia > Chitinophagales > Chitinophagaceae > JADCRZ01. The sequence continues at coordinate 7,807 of JBBJOD010000038.1, forward strand.
CATCCGGCGCTGCAAGAGAGAGGTAGAACCGATTTGATTTTGCACGATTAAACGCGCCGCATCTTCAAAAAGCGGATCGCGGTCATTCATATCAAAATTTTTACCTTCCAGTTCTTTTTCATCAATGTATTCCGGTAATAAAAAAGCCTGTGGGTATCCTCTTTGGTCACCAATAAAACTGGTAACTTCTTCTACTTCCGGGGTATCAACGAACGCGCATTGCAACCTTGTCACTTCACCATTGTAAGATATCAGCATATCTCCTTTTCCAATTAACTGCTCGGCACCACCTGTGTCCAGGATAGTACGAGAGTCAATTTTAGAGGACACCTTAAATGCGATACGGGCCGGGAAGTTAGCCTTGATGGTACCGGTAATAATGTTTACCGATGGTCTTTGGGTGGCTATTATAAGATGGATGCCAACGGCACGTGCCAATTGTGCCAACCGTGCAATCGGCATCTCCACTTCTTTGCCAGCTGTCATGATAAGGTCGGCAAACTCATCTATTACAAGCACAATAAATGGCAGGTACTGATGTCCTTTCTGGGGGTTCAGTTTGCGCCTGACGAATTTCTCATTGTATTCTTTTATATTCCTGGTGCCAGCCTCCTTCAGAAGGTCGTACCTGTTATCCATTTCGATACATAAGGCGTTAAGGGTATGGATAACCTTTTTTGTATCTGTGATAATTGAATCCTCCTCTCCCGGAAGCTTGGCAAGAAAGTGTTTCTCTATTGTTTTGTAGATGCTCAGCTCTACTTTTTTAGGATCTACTAACACAAACTTTAGCTGAGATGGGTGCTTTTTATATAGCAAAGAAACCAATATCGCATTTAAACCAACTGATTTACCCTGACCGGTAGCACCTGCCATCAACAAATGTGGCATGGAAGACAAATCAACAATAAAATTTTCGTTATCGATCTTCTTTCCTATGGCTATTGGAAGGTTAAAATTATTGTTCTGGAATTTATCTGACGCGAGCAATGACTTCATACTTACCACTGTCTTCTTAACATTGGGCACTTCAATACCGATCGTACCCTTACCTGGAATCGGGGCGATGATACGGATACCGAGGGCTGCCAGGCTTAATGCAATATCATCTTCAAGGTTTTTGATTCGTGAAATTCGAACGCCTGCAGCAGGAACTATTTCATACAAGGTTACTGTAGGTCCTACAGTGGCAGAGATTTTTTGAATTGCTATGTCATAGTTTTTCAAAGTGTTAATGATCTGGTTCTTATTTGCTTCCAATTCAGCCGGGTCCTGTATGATCCTTTCACTTCCGTGGGTTTCCAGCAGGTCAAGTGTGGGATATTTATAATCGCGCAAGTCGAGGGTTGGCTCATAGGGTTCTTCTAATTGTACTTTCGCACTTTTAAAAATCACCATTTCCTCGTCAGGTACTGCGGCCTCCTGTACCTTTTTTATTTCCAGTGGAAGGTTCAATGTATCACTATCTTGTTTTGTGTTTTGTTTGGTAGTTACATTTTCAGTTGTTACCGGCACATAAGGCAGGTGGACCGGGTCTGAAACTTCAGGAGTATCATAGCTTTCCTGTTCTTCGGGATCTTCCTCTTGCCTTTCAACCAGCTTAAAATCATTAAACGGATCACTGTCTTCTTCTCCAGGCGCTATAACAACAACACCACCTTCCGCTTTTAACACATTTCTCCTTTCCCGGACGTTTAATGACGGTTCCTCGATGTAGAGTTTCACTTCTTCCTCATTTTGATTGCTTTCGTAGTCACTGGTTGAGTTTGCATCCTGGGGAACAAGGGGTTGCTGTAAGTCTTGGCCTGGTATTTTAGGAACCTTGAAAACCGGGTTAAACCGCCATATTAAATAGGCCAGCATTGTAACCACTAACAATACGGCGGTGCCCACCCATCCCAATAACAGCGTAAGCCACTCGCTACCCATTTTACCTACTGCACCTCCCCATGGAAAAGAGTGACCTGTAGTTAAAAAGGCCAGGGTTATACTTAATAAAGGCAGGCCGACAACCACATAACGCAGGTTCCGGGCAAGGGAGAATAACTTCTTCCCAAACAGCAGGTTAACACCTACGATAAAGAAAAATGTACAAAATAAATAGGAAGCAACTCCAAACCCGTTATAAAAAAATTGATGTGAAGTGTAAGCTCCCAGGTTTCCAACCAGATTTTCCACCCGCGCGTCAAACGACGGATTTAAGACAGATGTACCCTGGTTCAATACCTTATCCTGGTCTTGTTGCCAGGTAAATAGGTAAGAGGTAAATGATATGAGAAGAAATATAGCAACTAATAGAAATACTGTACCCAGGATCTTATAAGTTCTTTCATCTTTCACTAATTGTTTTACTGTAACCTGTTCTTCCTTTTCTGGTTTGAGCTTACCCGGATCCGGAGCCTGGCTTTTCTTCGTTTTAAGTTTATTTGCCATGTTTACAAAGACAAAAATATAAAATAACCTTTACACCAGCAGAAGTTCTCTTTCATAGGAACAGGGTTAGACACATTGGTAAAAAAGAAGTTGTAAATTTCTACTTCGATTTGTCCGTTCCACCTGATCCTCCTGAACGTTATTAGTTATATATTATTTCCATTTTCAACAATGCAATTTTTTACTTTGTACCAAATTGACCAAGATATTTTAATGTGTTCAAAAAGAAACGCTGGATTTTATAAAACTATCTTCCTCAGTGCCGTTGTGATACTTATCGGAAGTGTCATTACCTCAGCAGCAGGTCAAAAGCATTCAGACCCCGATACCATCGACATTAACCGCGTACAATTATCGTTAAATATTGCAAGTACTGCGCTGTGGCATGTGGGCACTGAAACGGCGGTTACTAGCGAGCGGTTACCTGCCATTGTATTTAATAATACTATACCGGTTGCAAAGAGCGAGAAAGTTTCCGCATCACTGATTCAGAAATATATCTACCTAAAGTTCGTCGTTAAGAATACAGCTGACACTGCCATTGGTTTTTACTTCCTGCCTGGCTATTATTATAGTGAGATAGCATTGTACAAGGTCAATGTTCCTGGCGCTGATGTGCAGGAAGAAGCACTTCACACTGAAACAATGGGTTTCAAAAAAATTAAACTCGAAGCAAACCAGACCAGTGTTTTTTTTTGCCGGATTAAATTTGTCAGGACAACCATCAACACCCTTGACCCTTCGTTGATTCGTGATTACTATCTTGCAGCTTTCATTGCAACGAATCAAAATGCTGCCCGTTCCATTAACATCATAACCTTTGTTTTTTCCGGTGTTCTGCTAATGATGATCTTCTACTCCCTGGCTGTTTCGCTGCGAAATAAAAATACGGAGTTTGCTTATTACTCAGGGTTTGCATTTTGCCTGGGATCAATGCTTTTCCTAAAGTCTTATCTTTTTCAAACGCCTTCTTCGTTTAATTATTTTTTCGAGGCATACTTCGACTTTGTTTTGCAGGCTGTAGGAACATTCATCTATATGATATTTTTGAGGAAATTCGTTGAAGCCCGCAAGAACTTTACTTTCCTGTACAAGATGCTTCTTTTTGAACAAATGATCATTATAGTAAGCTTACTGTTGTTTAGTTATCTATACTTTGGCACAGACAATTACCTACTACAGGTTTGGGTTGAAAACATCAATAAATATATTTGGCTATTAAGTACGGTGGTTTTTATCGTTTACACCTGCTATGCAAAAAATAAATTATTGAATTACCTGGCAGTCGGACATTTCTTTTTGTTATTAGGTGGGCTGTTATCGCTCTATATGATGCAGTCTTCGGCAGGGTTCCGGAAGCATCTACCGATTGTTCTTAATAGTGCTATCTTCTATTATGAGGCAGGACTTACCATAGAACTGGTATTTTTTCTTGCGGCACTGGCATTTAAAAACAAAAATGATATTGTGGAACAAACAAAAGAGAGCGAGCGACTAAAATTAAAAGATGAAAGACAGGAATTTGAGAAACAGGTAGCCGTTTTCTCCGCCAAGCAGGAAGAACGGAACCGCATCTCTGCAGATATGCACGATGAGCTGGGTAGCGGCGTTACGGCCATCCGACTGATGAGTGAACTGGTAAAATCAAAAATGAAAGAGGAAACGCTGCCTGAGATTAATAAAATTTCAAGTTCCGCAAATGACCTGATTAATAAAATGAATACTCTTATATGGAGCATGAAAAGTGAAAACGATTCGCTTGAAAGTCTAATTTTATATATACGGATTTATGCGCTCGAATTTTTTGAGAATACTGCCATTGAATGCCTGATTGAAATACCAGACTCTCTGCCTGATGTTGAGCTGAGTGGTGAGAAAAGAAGGAACATTTTCTTAAGTGTGAAGGAAACGCTTAAGAACGTCTTAAAGCATTCAAAAGGCGATAGAGTACAGGTTTCATTTGAAATCAATCGTAAATTAGTTATTACAATCACCGACAATGGAGTTGGTATCAATTCTGAGAAACTGAGGCACTTTGGAAGTGGTCTTAAAAACGTTAAAAAAAGGATAGAAGGAATTGATGGCATTTACCGGATTGAAAAAAATGAAATTGCTGGAACAAACGTCCGGTTTGAACTGGAGCTTTGATTGACATATTGCTTGCAGCCATCGGCAACCATCCTTTAGCAAATTAATTTACTGCGCCATTTTATGATAGTTGGTCGCTGTCAATCAAACCCCCAACTCCGGCCATTGGAGCATATAATAGTCTTCGTGCAGTGTCTTTAAAAATGGAGGAACCGATACGGGATTGTGAAACATGGAACAATTAATCACCATGGTATGAAATTCTCCGTTTTCGCCACATACGTCTATACCTCTTGCCTCCAATTCGGGTATAAGCGCAAGATCAAGTTTTTCACCAAGATAATCCTGCCCCATGAGTGTATTGCAAGAGACGATAATGGCTTCCATTCCATCAGACAGCATTTTCAGCAACAGATCTTTCCTGTTTTTTTTCCAGAGGGGAAGTATTGCCTTTATACCGGTTTTTCCACAAACCATTTCCTCCCAATCACGGTGAGCCTGAAGATCGATGTCTCCAAATATCATCGCCTCTACTTCGTAAGATATTTTAATGACCTCTATAATATCCAAAAATTTTCTTTCGTATTCCTGCCAGCTGGCAGGCATTGTTACTATAGGTAAGTTCAAGGCATCCGCTTGTTGTTGCAGCAGGTTAGCAGTTAAACCATGAGTCCTTGATACCTGTCCGCCTTCATTCATCATGTTCAGCAGTATCTTTGGGATCACTCCTTGCTGAACTGCCTGTATCAATGCAAAACAGCTATCCTTTCCACCACTCCAGGAGCATGCGGCACTTATTGCTGGTTGCATGAATGCTGGCATTTTAAGCGTCTTTCAGCCTTTGACATAACGAAGATTTGTAGTTTAATTCTTAGATTTTACCAATCAACCGTTTATTAAATGCTCCCTGAAGTTCCTCGACCGGTAGTTGCAATTATTAAAAATATCCATCCTGCAATAAAAAACAATCCTCCTATGGGTGTTAGTATGCCTAATCCTGCCAAGCCAACAGTGTTAGTGGCATTTATTGCAGTGAGCGCATACAGGGAGCCTGAGAATAAGATTGTTCCAATGATATAACTGTAACCAGCGCGTACCATCCATCTGTTATGAAATTTTTCATACAGGATGGCAACAAGCATCAAAGCGAGTGTATGATAAAACTGGTATCTGGCCCCCGTTTCAAAAGCGGCCAGTGTTTCGGCTGAAACCATTTTTTTTAAGGAGTGTGCGCCGAATGCGCCCAGTATCACTGAAAGAGCACCAAAGACACAACCTGTTTGCAAAAATAATTTATGCATTCCGTAAAATTTCTGTAAATGTATCTATAGACTGGCGTTCCTCGGTTACGGCAATATCTGCCTGCTCATAATAAATCTTCCGGTTCAGTATCTTTTGCAGAATATAGGATTTTAATTCTTCTTCGGCAATGTTCCTTATCAATGGACGGCTATTTTTCTCTTTTAACAACCTGGTTACGAGTATATCTATATTGGTGTTCAGCCAAATAACCTTTCCTTTTCTTTTCATAAACTGGATATTATTAAAGAAACAGGGTGTACCGCCGCCACATGAGATAATAAATTCATTATTCTTGTCCACGAGCTGTTCAAGCGATTCTTTTTCACTGTAACGAAAGTACTCCTCACCTTTTTCCGTAAAAATTTCCGCAATTGATTTTTGCTCGTAGTCTACGATAACCTGGTCCAAGTCAAAAAAAGGCAATTGAAATCTTTCTGCAAGCAGCGACCCCCAATGCGTTTTCCCCGAACCCATAAAGCCAATCAAAAAGAATTTCATTTAATTATAGTTTTATGCATAATTATCAATTACAGGCTGCGTGCCACCAGGTATCGAACTGCATAGTAATAATTTCTTGAAAGCGTGCTTTGTACCATACCCGAAACCTTATACATTATTTAAATGCATTAAAGCCTGTAATATCCATGCCTGTAATTAACAGGTGAATGTCATGCGTTCCTTCATAAGTCACTACACTTTCCATATTCATCATATGACGCATTACTGAATATTCGCCGGTTATTCCCATACCTCCCAGGATTTGCCTCGCCTCCCTGCTAACTTGTTGCGCTACTTCACAGCCATTCCTTTTTGCCATACTTACCTGAGCGGCTGATGCCCGGTTATCACTCATCAATACACCCAAACGCCAATTCAACAGCTGTGCCTTCGTAATATCAGTTATCATTTCAGCCAATTTTTTTTGTTGTAACTGGAATGCGCCTATCGGCTTGCCAAATTGGATTCTCTCCTTACTATATCGCAGCGCTGTATCGTAACAATCCATCGCTGCACCTAATGAACCCCAGGCAATTCCATAGCGGGCTTTTGTCAGGCAGCCCAAGGGGCCCTTCAATCCCTTAATATGAGGGAAAATATTTTCAGGAGGAACCTTTACATTGTCGAAAACCAGTTCACCGGTTGCTGATGCCCGCAAACTCCATTTGCCGTGGGTAGCCGGAGTATGAAAGCCTTCCATGCCTTTTTCCACGATCATTCCCCTGATATCTCCCAATTCATCCTTGGCCCACACTACTGCGATCTGTGCAAATGGAGCATTACTGATCCACATTTTGCTTCCGTTCAGAATAAAGTGATCCCCCGCGCTTTTAATGTTCGTTAACATTCCTGACGGATTACTACCATGGTCTGGTTCCGTTAACCCGAAACATCCGAGCCATTCTCCACTGGCCAATTTAGGCAGGTACTTTCTTCGTTGCTCCTCTGTTCCGTACTCATAAATAGGATACATGACCAGTGAACCCTGCACGGAGGCCGTGCTTCTGATTCCGCTATCTCCTCTCTCCAGTTCCTGCATCATTAGTCCGTATGAAATGTAGTCTAACCCTCCCCCTCCATATTCAACAGGTATGGTTGGTCCAAAACAACCAAGATCTCCAAGTTGTTTCACAATATGATGCGGAAATTCGGCACGTTGGGCACAATCCTCTATGATAGGAGAAATTTCTTTTTTAACATAAGATCTCACGGTTTCGCGGATAAATTTCTGTTCTTCAGTTAGCAACTCATCCAATAAAAAATAGTCCGGCGACTGGAAAAGGTCTTTTGACATACGGGTCTGTTTGATGCCCGGCAAAATTAAGCAATAATGAGCGGTCAGCGGTTAGTAATCAGCTGTCAGCGGTCAGCTATGCCTTCAAAAAAATAGGTGCTTACCAGACAATAAAATTTAATTTTTTTATACATTACTACAGCCGAATGCTTTTATTGTTCAGCTGACAGCCGACTGCTGATAGCTGAGAAATACATAATGGTCAATATGCAACATGCGTTAAAACATTGAGTCTTTATACAAAACAACAAATCTTTGGAGCTCACATCGAGTATTTATTATAACCCACTGGTAGAAAGTTGTAAGCACGGCGATAGCCGAAGCTACAGTGCCTTGTATCAACAATATAGCAAGGCAATGTTCAGTACCTGCTTCAGATTGCTAAACAGTTATTCGGAAGCCGAAGATGTATTACAGGAAGCTTTCACAGATGCATTCCATCACCTGCATGCATTTGAATACAAATCAAGTTTCGGCGCCTGGCTTAAACAAATTGTGATTAATAAATGCATCACCCATCTAAGA
>JBBJOD010000468.1:0-4414 GCA_037721715.1 Chitinophagaceae bacterium
ACAGTAAACATCACATCCAGCCTTTACCGCTTCAATAGCATGTAAAGCGTGCTGGAAGTCTGCTGTACTAATAAAAACGGCATCTACTAATTTCTTGTCATACATTTCTTCATTGTTCCTGCACGCTACTACATCATGTTCCATCTTCGACTTCCATAAAGCGGCGCCGGCTTCTCTTCGTTTGTTCCAAATGTCTGACACAGCCACCAAGTCAAAATTTAATTCCTTGTAATGGTTCATAAAACAAGGAACATGCGAACCTCTATGGCGATCTGAAAAACCAACCACACCCACCCTTACTCTATCGTTGGCACCGAGTATCCTGTTGTAACTTTTAGCGCTAAGCCCCATGGTACTACCCAGGTATGCACCGGCAGTGGCCATGGCCGAATTCTTCAAAAACGCACGACGTGACTTTGACATGATTATAAGTATTAGTTATGAAAGTTTATTTTAGTGATGATTTATGAACGATAGATTTTAATTTTTGAATAATTTTTTAGATACTGTTACGAATTCTAACGATGGCTTTTCACTGAATTTTTAGACATGACTCATCATTCATCACTCATCATCATTCATCACTCATCATTCATCACTCATCTTTCATCACTCATCATTCATCACTCATCACTCATCACTCATCACTCATCACAGTTTTCTTATCTTCAAACTCCTGAAAGACACCAGGTTTCCATGATCCTGTAAAAGTATGTGGCCTTCAGGTGCCATCCCGAAATTTGGCCAGACTTTAAATTTACTTTGTTTTACCAGTTCCTGGAATTCTTTTGAACCCCTTGTATATCCCAGCACCTGGTAACCATTCAGCCAGTGCTCTATCCTGTTATTAGGGTAAACGATCACCATTGCCTTGTTCCATTCACCAATTTTTTTCCGTGAGCCCTGGACCTTCTTGGAAGGAATCAGGTCGTATAACGAAGCCAACGTACGATTTCCATTCATGCCCATCTTGCCATCCGGGTGTTTGTCGTCGTCTAATACCTGGTATTCCAATCCAATTGCGGAGCCCGGGTTGTTTTCAGTAGCAGTTACAAAATATTTTACGCCACTGTTAGCGGTGTCTGTCAGCTTGAAATCGAACTGAAATACAAACGAACGGTAAGTTGAAGTGGTAATAATATCGCCGCCATTTGCAGATTCTTTGCCATTGGAAGGCAGTACACTTAAAACATTGTCTTTAATCTCCCATCCTTTTTCAGGGAACGATTTTTTGTAGGCTCCCCGCCAACCGTTGGTTGTTTTACCATCCCACAAGAGCTGTACACCGTTTCTTTTTTCCTGTTCCGAAATTTGATTGGGTAAAAGATTTACAACAAATATATCGTCGTACGGAGACGGTTTCAGGTTTTCTGTTTGTATGCGGATGTTGCGCCACTTAATGGTACGTCCAGCCTCGTCCGGTTTGGAAATAGAATGAACCTGCAAAGCTATGAATCCTTTTGGCGTCATATCATCGATAACATGGGCACAGGGAACGCCGTTTAACCAGGTGCGGATGGTATTTCCAATGCATTCAATCCTGTATTTATTCCACTGGCCGTGTTTGTATGCTTTCCGCGCACCCTGGTTGTATTCAAGCGGGTACAACCATCCCCTCCTGGCTTCATCATACAAACCACCGCTCCATGCCCGGGGTGCAGGGTCCACCTCCACCTGGTAACCATGAACCCTTCCATCCTGGTAACCCTGAGAGCTTTCACTGCGTATCTGTATGCCCGAGTTCATCATACTATCCATCTTCAGATCGAGTTCTAAGATAAAATCACCATATTCTTTTTCTGTAGCCAGGAAAGAGTTTGGGGTACCGGCCACCGTTGTGCCGGTTATTTCATTGTTATCAATTGAATACGTTGCCTTGCCATTTAATTGTTTCCAGCCCGATAAGCTTTTCCCGTTGAACAGGTTATGCCAGCTCTGGGCAAATAATTGGGAATGCAGCAGGAAGCTGCAGGTAGCGCTAATTAGTAATGTATAAATTCTTTTATTCATTGGCCGGGATAATGAAAGCAATCTAAATTTTCGCTCAGTACCTGTCGCAAGAAAGTCAGGTACTGATTGCCTCGCTAAAATACGTTATAATGCTGGAATAATAAATTATAACGACAAGCTAAGAGCCGGATTTTGACTGCAATACATACACCTTCCCCGTGATATTAAGGTAAAAGCCTGTTTAATCAACTTATACCTTTAGCAGTGTTTGCTTGATATAATTACAGCTCTTGGTAATACTTTCATAAGGATCAATGTCGAAATTCTCCTGTTCCATATAAAAATACTTCATGCCCGATAATTTAGCATGTGCAAATATTTTTTTGTAGTCAATGCTTCCATTTCCAATTTCCGTATTTCGCTCTCTTTTTGTTCTATCCATGTCTTTAACATGCCACATTTCAAAACGTCCCGGGTATTTTCTGAACATTTCTACCGGGTCCTGGCCACCCCTGACAGCCCAGTAGAGGTCGAGTTCCATTTTGAGTAATTTCGCATCAGTTTCCTTGAGCAATACATCGTAGCCGGATATATTACCGTCTAAAGGGTCAAATTCCGTATTGTGATTGTGGTACCCTAACTTAATACCTGCCCGGTTGCAGATTTCACCGGCCTGGTTGAATCTTCCTGCCACTCGCTTGTAATCGTCCGTTGTTTTTGTGTTGGCATGGCTGAAACTTGATACAGTCAGGTATTTTTGTCCGACCGCGATGGCCTTTTCAGCCAGGGCTTTCACTTCATCTCCAGGACCATTCTCTACAAGAAATTTATTCATGCTATAGTGCCCGCTTACAGAGTTGAGACGATACTGCTTTAGTAAATCTTTAAATGCCTTCGGTTCAAATCCAAAAAACTGGCCGCCGTATGTTTCTACATCACTATAACCTGCTGCTGCTATTTTAGCCAGCGCTCCTTTTACATCTTTCCCGATCACTTCACGCACGCTATAGAGTTGTATGCCAACCGGCATATTTCTCGGTAAAAATGCAGAAGGGCTTAAAGTTACGCCGGCTGCAAGTAGGGCAGACTGCCTGATAAATGTTTTCCTGTTGATCATGTTGAAATTATTTAAATTCTAAAATAGGTTATTCCTGTTTTCAGGCAGAAAGTAATTAATATTTATGATTCCGATAGCGATATAATAGATTGCAAGATGCAATAACTCTGTATACCGGTTGCAGGAAAGCAAAACAAACCGTTTTTAACATCAACTGTTGGCAAGGCATTAGTGAATCATTTCTAAGTAATCGATGATGAATGAGAAAAAAATACGGAAATTGTTGTACGGCTTAATATACCGCCCATTCTAGTTTACTTAAAATTTATTAAACATGTCGATACTTCAACAATTTGATCTGAAAGGACAGACGGCTTTGGTAACTGGATGCAAGCGTGGCATTGGTATGGCGATGGCCATTGCCCTGGCTGAATGTGGTGCCGACATCCTAGGGGTCTCGGCGTCTTTGGAAACGGCAGGAAGCGAAATTGAGAAGGCTGTACAATCTTTGGGCCGTTCATTTAAGGGTTACCAGGCCGACTTCGCAAAGCGGCAGGAAGTGTATGCGTTTATTCAAAAAGTAAAATCCGAAAATGAGCAGGTTGATATTCTTGTCTGCAATGCAGGAACAATTTTGCGCAAACCGGCAGCCGAACACCCGGACGACTATTGGGATACCGTAATGGAAGTTAACCTAAACGCTCCTTTTATTCTGGCACGAGAGTTTGGGAAAGATATGTTAGCACGTGGCCGCGGTAAAATCATTTTCACTGCCTCGCTGTTGACCTTCCAGGGTGGAATAAATGTTCCGGGTTACGCCGCCAGTAAGGGTGCCATTGGCCGTTTAACGATGGCGCTTGCAAATGAGTGGGCCAACAAAGGTGTCAATGTAAATGCCATTGCCCCAGGTTATATCGCTACAGATAATACGGAAGCTTTGCGAAATGATCCTGATCGTAGCCAGAGCATTTTAAGTCGCATCCCTGCTGGCAGATGGGGTACCGCTGACGATATCAAAGGGGCGACCGTTTTCCTTGCTTCTGCTGCATCAGATTATGTTAACGGCATCGTACTTACCGTTGACGGTGGATGGATGGGGAGATGATGGGGTGATGAGTAATGAATTATGAGTTATAGTACATCGGCGATCAATCAATCGCTATTTTTGTGATTTCAATAAGCGCAGCGGGCTTTACAAAATAATCGCATAATATGCGCTTAGTTGAAATCTCATGACCTTCAGGATGTAAACTGCCATTGATGATCGAACACCCGCTCTAAAGAGATTTCAAATGACAAAAATCAACGAAGGCCATAGTAAATTGCCATCGGCGATCAATCAATCGCTCTTTTTCAGCCAAAGCGCCGCTGTAACTTTGAATGAATGCATGTTACCCGCTTTGAGCT
>JBBJOD010000039.1:0-15851 GCA_037721715.1 Chitinophagaceae bacterium
ATGGAACCGACTGTTCTTTAAGTCTCTCTTTGCCCTGGCTCACTTCAAAGTAATTCTCTTCTTTTTTTCGTTTTACAAAAAAGGTCTTGTTCAGCGTGTCTTCTTTGAATCTAACCTTCCAATTTACCTCGGGTTCTGAAAAAACAAATGTTTGCATACTGTCCTCCAATTCCTGCTGATTGGTTTTTTGAGAGACCTGTATCCATTTTACCACGTTTCCATAAACCGGTAAGGAACTTCTTTCCGGCATATAGCTATCATTGTAATCATCCCATGACCAGCCAGATCCAAAGGCTTCCTCCTGCCATTGATTATCAATGGCCACAACAGTCTTATTGGTTTGTTGTAATTTTTGGATGACTGGCTGCCTGCTGAAATCCGGGTGCAACAGGGTTGGATCACCTGTGGGATAAATAAACAATGTATCGGCCGTTTCTTCATATCCAATGCCAGGAAGAGAGTCTCCAAGGTATTTCAAGCCCGCATAAAGTGTAAAGATCTTCGTATTCGAAGCAGGTACAAAGTATTTGTCTCCCTGGTAGTTATAAAGATATTTGTCTTCAGCCACATCATAAACACTGAGTCCAAGATGCGCTGACTTAAGGGATTGCAGCTCTAGTGTTTCAGGATTTACCTTTTTGATGACAGATACGGGCGCTGCACAAGCCGCCAAAAAAAATATATACCCAACAGGAACAATAATTGCACGTATAGACATACACATCAAATAATTGTCAAACCTATGTTAAACATGTGATATGCAAACAATTGACTGTAATTTTACAGGTGAATAAAGCCATCTTAGATGCGTCCGAATCTGGAGGCATAAATGCGGTTTTAAAAATAGTATTCATTAATTAAAAAAAATTCTGCATGAATGTATTTATAAAAACTTTCTTACTGGCGATCATAGCGTTTTCTGTAGCGAGTTTTAACCCACCAGGGAAAGAGAAAAAGAAACGGAAATTTATTGATCCTGCAAATATTGACTTGTCAGTAAAACCAGGAGATAACTTCTATTTGTATGCGAATGGAAACTGGTTGAAGCGAAATACTGTTCCTGCTTCTAAAACCCGTTGGGGTAGTTTTGATGAACTCAGGGAAGAGAGTTCGAACGCCTGCAGGCATTGCTGGAGGAGTCCGCATCAAAAGCCTCCAGTGATTCTACCATGCAAAAAATAGGTGACTTTTATTCAAGTGGCATGGATAGCGCCGGTATAGAAAAAAAGGGATTTGAGCCTATTAAATCGGACCTTGACCGAATCAGTACCATTAGGGATATAGACGGGTTGCTTAATGAAATAAGTCATGAAAGAGTCAACAGCACCGGCGGTTCATTAATAGGGATTTTTATAACGCAAGATCGCAAAAACGCATCGCAATATATTGCGCAGATCGGCCAGGGGGGAACTTCACTACCAGATAGAGATTACTATCTGAAAAATGATTCCAGGAGTGAAAACATCAGGAAGGAATATCTTATCCACCTGTCAAAAATGTTTCAACTGGTAGGTAAAAATGAAGGTGACGCAGAAAAAATTGCTGGTGGAATCATACGTATTGAAACGGCACTGGCAAAAGCACAAATGAGCCGTGTAGAAATGCGCGATCCCTATAAACTGTATAACAAGTTTGCATGGAAAGATCTATCCGCCACTACTCCTTCGATCAACTGGCAAAACTTGACAGAGAAATTAATGATCAGGGGACTAGACAGTGTGATCGTTTCAAATCCTTTTTTCCTGAGATCCGTTGATCTGATGCTCACCGCTATCCCAATAGAAGATTGGAAAAATTACCTGCAATGGCATATCATTTCTGCTGCGGCTCCTTACCTGAGTAACGCTTTTGTACAACAAAATTTTTCATTTGTTAAGGTGCTTACCGGGCAAAAGGAAATATCGCCCCGCTGGCAACGCATGAGTGGTTTAATCGACGCATCGCTGGGTGATCAGCTAGGACAACTTTACGTTGCAAAATATTTTAAGCCCGAAGCCAAGCAGCGAATGCTGGCCCTGGTAAATAACCTGCAGGAAACATTTTCAGCACTTATCCGGCAGCTGGATTGGATGAGTGAAGAAACCAAACAAAAGGGCCTGGAGAAACTTAACGCTTTTACAAAAAAAATTGCCTATCCTGATAAGTGGAAAGATTATAGTACTATCAACATTAGCAAAGATGATTTATTGGGAAACATCCAGCGCACAGGCAAGTGGACTTACCAGGAAATGATAGGTCGCATTGGCAAACCAATCGACAAAACTTTATGGGGTATGACACCGTCTACCATCAACGCTTATTACAACCCGGTAGGAAATGAAATTGCTTTCCCGGCAGGGATTCTTCAATTTCCTTTCTTTGATTTTGAAGCGGACGATGCGATAAACTATGGCGGAATTGGGGCCGTCATTGGCCACGAGATAACGCATGGATTTGACGACCAGGGCCGTCAGTTTGCTTCTAATGGTAACCTCTTTGACTGGTGGACAAAAGAAGACGCAGATAAATTTAAAAGCAAAGCAGATGAAGTTGTTTCGCAGTACAATGCGTTTACTGTATTGGATACATTACATGTAAACGGCAGGCTGACGCTCGGAGAAAACCTGGCCGATCTTGGCGGTCTTTCTATTGCCTACGATGCGTTTACCAAAACCAAACAATTTAAAGAGGGTAAAAAGGTTGATGGATATACTCCTGTGCAACGTTTCTTTCTTAGTTGGGCACAGGTTTGGAGAAACAACACGCTGCCTGAAACACAGTCCCAGTTGATTCTGACAGATCCTCATTCACCCGGAATGTTCCGTGCAAACGGCCCTCTTGTAAATATAGACGAATGGTACACGGCATTCAATATCAAGGAAGGTGATAAACTGTTTAAGCCTAAAGAAGCTAGAACAAGAATTTGGTAGGAGGAAAAGAGGGGTGGTATGAGTGATGAGTGGGGTGTGTTGGCTGATGGATGACGAATGGATGATTCCACTTACACCCCATAAAAACATCAGCTTCGCTCCTGTGCTCTCAGCCATCGTTCAGGAATTTCGTTGCTGCTTGCCAGCTGGTAATCTTTGTAGGAGCAGGCGATGAAGGTATGATCGGGTAGTT
Organism: Chitinophagaceae bacterium; assembly: GCA_037721715.1. Taxonomy (GTDB): domain Bacteria; phylum Bacteroidota; class Bacteroidia; order Chitinophagales; family Chitinophagaceae; genus JADCRZ01. Next base: position 3,103 of record JBBJOD010000039.1, read on the forward strand.
GCATCCACCAGCGACCGGTTTTTTTACTTTGTAAAAAAACAGTGTTTACCTCTGTAAATGCAGTCGTGAATTCTAAAAATGCGTCTTTGTCTTCCAGCATGGCTTCCCGCATACCCCTGCTTTTTCCATCCAGCAAATACCATAACATCTGGCTGATCTGTTTTGCTGTTAAATTGTTGCGGTCCTCCTCCGGAAAGTAACCGTAAATACCAATTGTGTTTACATTTGCGCTTAATCCTGCATATCGCATGAGTACACAAGCCTGCTCGCCATCAAAGCCGTTAGGGCTTTCTGAATTCGCCGGAGCAAATGCATGTGCTATGGCAGAAATGTCAAAACTAAACAGTTGACAATTGCGAATTACGGGTTCCATCTCTTCAATATTTTCTCTAACGTTCCCGAGCCGATAACAGTCAAAGCGTAATTTGTCCATTGTTTCAAGTATCCTCGGATGCACATAATAACTCTGGAATCCAATATGATTATAATGGCGGATATAATTCGGTTCACCTGTAAGAATCTGCATTAAAAATTTTTCACTTGGTTCCTGCATCTCGATACTCAGGTCCATCCGGGAATCTACGCAGGCCATTTCAATGATATTTTTTGAATCTGCATAGGCGTGATATTGAGCAAGGGTAAGGTCGTGCGACCCGCCCAGGATGATAACCGTTTTTCCGCAATTCACCAGTTCACTGACCACAGTTTTGAGGGCTGCATAAGTATCGCTTAAAGTAATGCCCTGCTTTATGTTTCCAATGTCTGCCAGCTTTATGTCCATATGATAATGAAACAGTTTGTAAAACTGGCAGCGGATGGCATCTGGGGCATGATTATTTTTCCTGGAGGCTCCATGTCCTCTTACTTCATTACAGCCTACCAGTATGATAGCTGCCTGGTCGATGTCAGGAAACACTTTAGTAAAAATAGCCATGTTGTTGCCAATCTGCCCTTCCTTGTATACTTCGTCGTTAGAAAGCAGGTGTATATCAACGGGATCGAGGAAATCAGTGATCTTGAGAAAATCAGTCATCATACATGTTTGCAGCAAACGTACAGAGAGAAGTTCAGAGTGCAATATTTCGGGGTTGGCATTGTGCTTGGTACCGGGTATCGCTAATAATTCATAATCCATGATAATCCTTCACCCATTACTCATAACCCATCACTCATAATTCATAATCCATTCACCATTGACCCTCACCATCATCGCTCTTTCCTTATCTTCGTGCAATGGAACAGTTGTTACAACAGATTAATTCTTATAAGGAGGAAATAGCCGCATTTGAAGCTAAAGAAGCTAAAGATGTGGAAGCATTTCGTATCAGGTACCTTGGTTCTAAAGGCCTGGTGAAAAGCCTGATGGCCGAAATGAAAAATGTGCCTGTTGAACGTAAAAAAGAATTTGGACAAACATTGAACGACTTTAAGCAGTTTACAGAATCTAAATTGGAAACCCTGAAGGTGGAGTTATCGACAGTCAGCAGCACTGTGCTTCCTTTCGATATGGATCTTTCTCTTCCGGGTGATCCGCTTCCTGTGGGCACACGCCATCCAATAAGTTTAGTGCTTAACAGGATTGTATCTATTTTTCAACATCTTGGATTTGCCGTTGCCGAAGGACCGGAGATAGAAGATGACTGGCATAATTTTACTGCCCTTAACCTTCCGGAGAATCATCCTGCCCGCGACATGCAGGATACTTTTTATATCAATCAACATCCTGACTGGATGCTGCGGACCCATACTTCAAGTGTGCAGGTACGTGAAATGGAAAAGGGAAAGCTCCCGATACGTATTATTTGTCCGGGCCGCGTATACCGGAATGAAACGATCAGTGCCAGGGCGCATTGTTTCTTTCACCAGGTAGAAGGCCTTTACATCGATGAGCATGTTTCATTTGCAGACCTTAAACAAACACTTTATTTTTTCGCCCAGGAAATGTATGGCAAGGATGTAAAAATCCGTTTCAGGCCATCTTATTTCCCATTCACCGAACCCAGTGCAGAGATGGATATCAATTGTTTCATCTGCGGTGGATCCGGTTGTAATATCTGCAAGTATTCAGGTTGGGTTGAAATTCTTGGGTGTGGCATGGTTCATCCAAAGCTCCTCGAAAATTGTGGCATCGACAGTAACAAGTATACCGGCTTCGCATTCGGCATGGGCATTGAGCGGCCCGCAATGCTCAAATACCAGATTAATGACTTGCGCTTATTCAGTGAAAATGATTTACGATTCTTAAAGCAATTTACATCGGCGATTTAGCTGCCGGGTATCGGAGTCAGCTATCAGCTTTAGCTTCTAACTTTCAACTTTCAGCAACGTATAAAGTTTTTTCATGTAATTCTCATGCAAATTTAAAGTGTAATATTTTTGATACCGATACCCGTCACCCAAAAGCTGATTTATTCATGAACTCTTCTTCAACATGATTCTAGTTACTGGCGGCACCGGATTTTTAGGGGGTTACATTATAAAACAACTGGTGGCGAAAGGTTACGCTGTAAGAGCTACCAGGAGAGAAAGCAGTAAGCTGCCGCTTTTTATTCCTTCCGATATTTTACAAAAGGTACAATGGGTTGATGGCGATGTATTGGACATTATGAGTATGGAAGAGGCTATGGAAGGAGTTGATGCCGTAATTCATGCTGCCGCAAAAGTTTCTTTTGAACCAGCTGAAAAGAGTGAAATGTTTTCAATCAACATTGAAGGAACCGCCAATACCGTTAATATAGCGTTGGAAAAAAATGTCCGTCGTTTTATTTATATTAGTTCGGTGGCTGCACTGGGAAGAACCATCAATGGTGAAACAGTAACAGAAGAAAGAGAGTGGCAGGAAACGAGTATAAATACCAATTACGCCATTAGCAAATACAAGGCTGAAATGGAAGTATGGCGTGCAATGGGCGAAGGCTTGTCTGCTGCCATACTGAACCCAAGTACTATAATAGGTTATGGAGATTGGGACAGCTCATCCTGCGCCATCTTTAAATCAATTCACCAGGAGTTTCCTTATTATACCAACGGTATCAATGGCTTTGTATATGTAGAAGATGTGGCAAGGGCCACTCTTCAATTACTGGAGAGTGACATAACCCGCGAACGCTTTATTGTTACCGGTGAGAATTGGTCGTTCAGGCAACTCTTTGATACGATCGCCGATAATTTCAATAAGAGACATCCATCATTACATGCGAATGCTACCCTGGCAGCTATTGCCTGGAGATGGGAAAAAGTAAAGTCTATGTTCACTGGCAAAAGATCTTTGTTGTCAAAGGAAAGTGCAAGAATTGCGCAGACCCGTACTTTTTTCAGCAATGCAAAACTATTGAGATATCTACCCGGCTTTACATTTACGCCCATTAAGGAAGCCATTCAATTGAGTTGCACCTCGTATAAACAAAAAAATATCGGGAGCAAAGCAATTAACAATTTGTAAACCCTGGTAGCGTTAAATATCAATGAAAACTCTTTTTATGAAACAATACATAACAGGGCTACTACTTTTGCTTTTTCAAACGGCGATCTGCCAGTCAGATATTTTTATAACCAACGGGAAAGTTTTCGATTCGGCCACACAACAGCCGTTATCAGGCGCTTCCGTGTTTTGCCAGAATACAACGATCGGTACCATCACTAATGCAGAGGGCGGTTTTTCCATGAAACTTCCAAAAGGCGGCTACGACCTGATCATTTCATATACGGGGTATGAAACACAGGATCTGCATATTAATAGCTCGAACGCAGCCGATTTAAAAATCGATCTGCTAACAAAAGACAAAAGCATGTCGGAGTTTACCGTCTCTGGTAGCAATGAAGTGGCAGACGGCCTTCTTAAGTATGGCCAGTTTTTTACAGAAAATTTCATTGGTAGCACACCTAATGCAGCACAATGTGTTATACAGAACCCCGAGGTGCTTCAATTCTATTTTAGTAAAAAGAGAAATCGGTTAAAAGTTAAAGAGAAGGAAGACCTGGTGATCATTAACAATGCACTAGGATATAAAATCAGGTACCAGTTAGATTCTTTTTCTTATGAATATGGAACCGATGTAAGTACGTACAGCGGCTATCCCTTCTTCGAGGAACTGGAAGGAACCGACCTGCAGAAAGACATATGGAAGCAGAACCGCCTGAAGGCTTATAACGGATCTCGTTTGCACTTTGTACGTGCCTGGTACGACAGCACCCTGGCAGACGAAGGTTTTGCGCTGGAACGTGTCGATCCTTCCAAGAAAGTTCTCACCACTAAACCTATTGAAGATCCTTACGATAGCTCCCACTATGCCGTTTTTGAAAATGATGATGTTGAAATAAATCGTCCGGGCAGGATGAGGGTCATCTACAAAAATGAAATGCCGGATAAGAAGTTCCTGGCCCAGTATAAATTGCCATCTTACCTGAAGTCACAGATAACCATTCTTGATATCGCTGCCCCGTTTATTATTGAACAGAACGGATACTTCTACGAGCAAACCGATATTGTAAATACCGGTTACTGGAGTTGGGAAAAAGCTGCGGAGTCTTTGCCGTATGATTACAACCCGGAGTGAAGAGCGCTACCAGTCATAGGGTATCGGGTATCGGCGAGAACACATTAAAGCATCTTGTCTAATTCATTTTATAAAAACGGTTGTAGACTTTAATTTTTATTAATTACTTCTGATCGTACAGCTTTTTATTTTTTAATAAGTTGGGCGCATACCCGATAGTTGAACGCTAACCGCTCAAAGCTTCTTAATCTTCTCCCACATTTCGGGAATTCTTTTCACCCATACAAGCTCTTTCATTTTATCTTTAGCATCCTGTACAGGCGAACCAAAATATGATCGGTCGCCAGCCAGGCTTTGCGCTGTTCCGCTCTGCGCCAATAATACAGCGTTATCTCCGATGGTAAGCGTTTTGCTAATACCAACCTGGCCCCAGAGAACAACACCATTGCCAATAGTGGTAGCACCTGCAATGGCAACCTGGGCGGCGAACAAACAGTTTTTTCCAATTATCGTATCGTGGCCAACATGCACCATATTATCGAATTTGGTGCCTTTGCCAATCACGGTATCATGACTCACACCTCGATCAATGGTACATCCGGCTCCAATCTCCACGTCATCTCCGATGATTACTCTTCCGCAGCTCGCCATTTTCCTATACCATACCTCGCGGTCTTTTTTTGTGTTGTAATAAAAAGCATCTGTTCCTATTGCGGTGCCTGACTCTATGCTTACGTTGTTTCCAATGATGCAATGATCCATAATGGTAACATTGGGATAGATGATGCAGTTGCTGCCAATGGTAACATGGTTGCCAATAAACACATTGGGATATACGATCGAATTCTCTCCGACCGTCGACGAGTCACTGATTAATTTATGAGATGGCTCGAAAGGTCTGAAATGCTTCACTATTTTAATATATGCCTCAAAGGGTTGGTCTGTGACAAGTAACGCTTTGCCCTCCGGAATCTCAGCGGCTTTGTTGATGATGATAAAGCTTGCTGCTGAATGAATGCACTTATCGTAGTATTTTGGATGGTCAACAAAAACAAGGTCGCCCGTCTCTACCTTGTGTATTTCATTGATGCCGGTGGCCTGGCCATCTTGATTGCCCTTCAACGTTGCGTTAATAAATTCGGCAATCCATTGTACCGATACCGGGGATGGAAATTTCATACAGAACTTTTTACAAACCTACATTAAAATGACGGTTGATCAGAAGAGGTATTGGAGCCATGAAATTCATGATGCTCCTGATTAAGCCCAAGTAAACAAAACCGTTATTAGTGCAATTTATTTTCACGGTTTGCGTTCTTATCCACAACTATTTCAAAAATGTGCATAAAATAATTTTTATTTTTTTTTAAGTTAGAGAAAATTATTTTTAATATTGTGTAAGGAAATTTATTTCCTGGTACTTACTAACCCATCTACATATAAGCCCGAAGTTTTTTCGGGCTTTTTTGTGGGCATTCCGGAATTAAAAAAATCATGTAGCAGCGTTCCTCATTATCCATTCTCTGTGTTTCGATACTTCATCATATACAAACCTTACCAGGTATTATCACAGTTTTCACAAGGACAAAATGCACCAGGAAAAAAAACCTTGAAGAATTATTTCGACGTGCCCGTTGATGTATACCCCGTAGGTCGTTTAGATTATGATAGTGAAGGGTTACTCGTTCTTACATCACCGTTTGTTGAACCCGGCTTTTTCTCATGAACGGGAATACTGGTTGCAGGTAGAAGGCAACCCTTCCGTGCAGGCACTTAATGAGCTAAGGGAAGGAGTAAATATTACGGTTGATAAAAAGTCTGTCCGCCTGAAAAAATGCAAGGCGGAAATGCTGCAGGCTGAACCCGAGGTTCCTCCCAGGTTGCCTCCCATCAGGTACAGGCAGCATATACAGGTAAGCTGGATAAAACTCGTCATAACTGAAGGAAAAAATAGGCAGGTAAGAAAGATGACCGCCAGTATAGGTCATCCCACACTTCGACTGATACGTTACCGAATTGGCAAAGCAAACCTCAACGGGTTCATGCCGGGAGACATGAAGGAATTGAAGCACCAGGAAATATTGAAACTGCTATTTTAAAACCATTTGAACACTTGTCAACCGGCAGCGGGTGGCACAATTGCCAGGGAAAACGACATCCTGCGATGCGCATCCCGCGTATGATTATTTCCTTACCTCATTCACTACTCACCAATTACTATTTGCTTACCTTGCTGAAAAATAATTACCTAATGCTGAAATCCATGACCGGTTTTGGACGAACCGAAGCATCTGTTGGTGATAAAACTTTCCTGGTAGACATCAAATCACTTAATGGTAAGCAGTTTGAACTACAGTTAAAGATGCCGGCATTTCTTAAACCATTTGAATTTGAAATAAGAAAGATATTATCGGAGAAGCTGGGTCGGGGTTCAGTAGACTGCACCATCAATCTTAAACAAACAGGTTCAGCAAAACCTGTTACCATAAACGTAGACCTTATCAGGGCATATTTTCAACCCGTTAACCAGCTGGCGGAAGAACTCCACCTGGATAAATCTACCATCCTTAGCTCGCTTTTAAAATTACCGGAAGTAATTACACCAACAGGCGATACACTAACAGACAACGAATGGCAGCAATTTAAACGGATCATGGAGACAGCTATTTCAAACATTAACGAACACCGCCTGGATGAAGGAAGGTCTCTTCACCAGGAATTGCTATTGCGTATTGACAATATTCTACGTCAACAGGAAGAAGTGATAATACTGGAACCTTTACGCCAGCAAAAAATCAAGGAAGGATTAATCAAGCTCTTGCATGAGCAGGTGGGAAAAGAAAACTACGATGAAAACCGAATGGAACAGGAGCTTATCTACTATATTGAAAAGATTGATATTACCGAAGAGCAGGTTCGATTAAAAAATCATTGTGATTATTTCCGGTTGGTTTTAGCTGAAGACAACGAGGAGAAGGGAAAGAAACTTTCATTCATCCTGCAGGAGATCGGTCGTGAAATCAACACAACCGGAGCAAAGGCTTATGATTCAGCTATTCAAAAATGCGTTGTTATGATGAAAGATGAGCTGGAAAAAGCCAAGGAGCAAATTTTGAATGTATTGTAGTGTGATGCGGCAAGATCAACAATGGGTACTTTTAAACAAAAGAGGCATTTTCTAAATTAATTTCATCTTGAGTAAGATTTTTATCCTTGCAGTGATTAGCTGCTTCCTGGTAGCTTGTAACAAGATCAATGTTTTTGAGAAAAACATTGCTGTAAATAATCATGAATGGAAAAGTAATTTTACTCCTACCATCACTTTTCAAATAGACGATACTGCTTCGGCATATAATCTGTTTGTTGTTCTAAGGCACTCCGACGCATATAATTTCAACAACCTATGGCTGAAATGTACGGTGACCTTACCAGACTCGTCAAAAAAAAGCCAGCAATACAATTTGCCACTTGCTAATAACGACACCGGATGGATGGGAACGGGCATGGATGATATATTTGAAACCAGGATATTGATTCAACCGCAAACGAAGTTTAACAAGCCAGGCCACTACCGATTTATGCTGCAACAGGTAATGCGGGAAGATCCGTTGAAGCATGTACTGAATGTGGGCCTGCGTATTGAAAAGATTTAGTACGAAGTTACCTGGCAATACAAGTTACGCGAGTGATTATCCTACTCTTAACTCATGACCGATTAACTCATTACCATCCAATGTTCACTGCTGTAACTTCGAATGTAACATGACTATCTTCAAGAAAAAAGGTTTAGCAATCGCCACGGGGTTATATTGGTTCTTGCTTCTTTATATTGTTGCGGCGCTGGTATGGTGGTTTATTGCACTGCAGCAGCAGAACCGCCAGATGAGCAATTACAAAATGATGGAGCTAAAAGCCGATGATCCGGACTACCTGAACAAGATAGATGCCATTACGAAAGACGAAAGAGGAAAAAATACAGGTTATATAGGAGAGGGTATAACATCGCTTCTCGTTATCATTATCGGCGCAGTGTTCATTTACCGGGCAGTAAGAAGACAGTTTGTTTTATCTCAGCAGCAACAGAACTTTATGATGGCAATTACCCATGAGTTGAAAACGCCGCTTGCCATTACCAAGCTTAACCTGGAAACGTTGCAAAAGCATAAGCTCGATGAGCAAAGGCAACAGAAGTTGCTGTTAATGACCCTGCAGGAAACCGAGCGGCTGAACACTCTTGCCAATAACATTCTCATCTCTTCACAACTTGAAGCGGGTGGCTACATATTCTCAAAAGAAGAGCTCGACTTCTCTTCCCTGGCAGGGAATTGTGTGGAAGACTTCATGCATCGTTTTCCTGGTCATGTTTGGGATATCAGTATCGAGAAGGATGCAACCGTTGTCGGCGATACGCTATTGTTGCAGATTTTAATAAATAACCTGCTAGAAAATGCCGTCAAATATGCTCCGAAAGAAAGCACCATCAGGTTTAAATTGTTGAGGCACCGTGATTCAGTTGAAATGAATGTAATTGATGAGGGGCCCGGAATACCCGAAAATGAAAGAAAAAAGATCTTTGACCGTTTTTACAGAATTGGAAATGAATCTATGAGAAAAACTAAAGGCACCGGGCTGGGACTATATTTGTGTAGAAAAATTGCAGCTGATCACCATGCAGTAATTTCAGTTACAAATAATGCAACAGCAGGCAGTAACTTTGCCATACATTTTAATGCGTAAAGCGGTGTGTAACCCGAAAACGGCTAGTCAATGAAGTATGAAAAATTGAAGCAGTCTATTTTACTTGTTGAGGATGAAGAAAATCTCCACGAAACGCTTAAATTAAATCTCGAATTGGAAGGCTACGAGGTTACATCGGCCTTTGATGGTACCAAGGCATTGCAGGCGGTGGAGAATGAATACTTCGACCTGATCATACTCGACCTGATGCTGCCAGAAATAGACGGGCTTACCGCGCTCGAAACCATCAGGATTCAAAGCAACGCAGTTCCCGTTCTGATTCTTAGTGCCAAAAATAACGGCGCGGACCGGGTATTGGGATTAAAGAAAGGGGCAGACGATTACCTTACCAAGCCGTTCAATCTCGAAGAACTTTTATTACGCGTACAGAAGCTCATCACAAAAAACAAAAAATTACTCGACAAGGATACCGTGGGCGATACTTATACTTTTGGAAACAATTCAATTGACTTCCTGGCACAGGAAGCACAGACAAGAAAAGGGGAACGCATACAGCTTAGTAAGAAAGAAACGATGCTTCTTAAATTACTTATAGAAAATAAGAATGAAGTTGTACCAAGAGAAAAAATTCTACAGACAGTATGGGGTTATAACGTTTATCCAACTACGCGTACAATCGATAATTTCATTTTAAGTTTCCGGAAATATTTTGAATCCGATAGCAGGAACCCACAGTATTTTCATTCAGTAAGGGGTGTTGGGTATAAGTACAGTGAGTGAATTACGCTGTCAGCCATTAGCCTTCAGCGATGATAAGGTTGTTCGCTCCTCCAGAGCAGCAGGTTTCTAGAAATATACATCATCCACCAAGGCTCCACTAAGAGCCGCGTAGTCTGCGTATAATACATAAGCCATTTTTGAAATACCAGGTGGTGGTAACCTGTTCCGAATACCGTTTCCTGACTGCCGTTAGCTAATATCAAAATGTTTCTTATTTTGTATGGTTAATCCCCTGGTATGAACAGACAACTACTTCGAGATATTCCTGAATTGATGAAGGCCGATGTTATTTCAGAAGACACCGCCCTTCGGATAATTAGTTACTATAAAGAGCAAAACAAAACATCCCCTAATATCTTAACGGTAGTATTGGCTGTACTGGGTGCCCTTCTTGTCGGCAGCGGCATATTGCTTGTTATCGCTCATAACTGGGATGAATTATCACGGCCAGTAAAAACGGGTTTGTCGTTTTTCCCGTTGCTTGCTGCTCAGCTTGCATGTGCTTACACACTGTTCAAACGTAAAGATAACCGCGGGTGGCGCGAGTCCAGCGGAATCTTATTATTTTTTGCTGTAGGCGCTTCCATAACGTTGATAAGCCAGATCTACCAGGTAAGCGGTTCAATCAGCGGATTCTTACTTACCTGGGTATTGCTGGGATTACCAATGGTTTATATTTTGTCTGCTTCAACGGTTGCTCTCTTGTGCTTGGCGGCTATAACATGGTATGCTTCGATCGTTGGTTATTCTGGCAGTCCTGGGGAAATACCATTTATGTATGCTATAGTGATCCTGTTTCTAATACCGCATTATTTTCATCTTTTTAAAAAGGATTCCGGCAGCAGGGTTCTTCATATATATCACTGGTCCGCAGCGGTATCAGTCGCCAATATATTAGGTAGTTTTTCGAATAACGCTGGTAGTTGGTTTGAATGGGTATTCCTGCTTTACTGTATTCTTTTCACTATCTATTATAGAATAGGACTAACAGATTATTTCCTTAACAAAAGGCTGATTAAAAACCCATTTTTACTTATTGGCCTCTCTGGTATTATTGTTATTCTGCTAATCTGGAGCTTCCGATTTTTATGGATAGAGCGCAAAACACCTATTTCTTTAAAATTATTCAATGACCCTTTACCATACCTGATCTTAACCGGTGTAACAGTTTTGCTGCTGATTTCCTGGAGGTACCGCAGGCAACAGGTGAATAGGATGAGTGAGCCTGCTACTTACAGCTTTGCCGTTTTGCTTTTACTTTTTGCCGGATTCCACAATTTTCCTTCCATTGCCCTGCTTATTGTCAATGCCTGGATTTTTTTTATAGCCCTGTATTTTATTCGCAAAGGTTCCAGGCAAGATCACTTTGGGATCCTGAATGTCGGGCTGGTGATATTGGCCTCATTGACTGTTTGCCGTTTCTTTGATGACACGATCCCTTTTATCTGGAGGGGGATACTTTTTGTAGCCGCCGGAGCGGGATTTTTTCTTACTAATTACCTTATGCTGCGAAAAAGGAAACTGCTAATAAAAACTGAATAACATGTCCAAAACTCTTTTATGGCCTGTTTTTGCTTTGGTTGTGCTGGCACACTGGTGGGTACCCGGCAGCATGATATGGAATAAGGAAAAAGTGCTTACAGAAGGCACTACCTATAAATTCCAGTCAGCGCCGGTAGATCCTTCCGATCCTTTCCGCGGAAAATACATTGTACTAAATTTTAGGGAGGACCATTTTAAAGTAGCGGGCAAATCCAATCTTTCTCATCATAAGAGGGTATATGTGACCTTCATCACCGATAAAAACGGTTTTGCCAGGGTAAGGTCTGTAGAAGAAAGAAAGCCCGTCCGAAAAGATTACCTGGAAACAACTGTTAGATATAAGAGTGAAGAAAATGATAGTTCTACGATATATCTTATTTACCCTTTTTCAACTTATTATATGGAGGAATTCAAAGCTCCGCAGGCCGAACGCATATATGGTAAAGTGAGGGTAGACAGTACAGCCAAAGCTTATGCCTTAGTTAACCTTCTCAACGGAGATGCCGTTATAAAAGATGTATACATCAATGATACCTTACTACAGCAGGTGATTAACACCAGGAATGCCATCAGGTAAGCGAAAATCGAAGGTAACTTAGCAGTGATTCCGCCGTTGCCAGCGTCTGCTTCATATCCTGCGTTGAATGAACCGGAGTGTATAGGGCTATCTCGCATTCATTCAGGAGTGCCTGTAACTGATCAATGGTACTTCGATCTATACCTTGGCTGTGAAGCCTGGCAGCTACATTGAACTTGTTCAGTTCTGTAGAAGGTATGTTTGTTTTATCCGACAATCCAAGCCAGAGGGCCTTATTGACCTCGGTAAAGAAGTCCTGGCTTCTTTCCTGCTGCAATGCAAATTTCGCAGCTTCAAATGGATCCAGGTCTATGGGCTTCACTTCCTTTGTAAGGTTTTCATGTTTAGTAATCTCCGCAACCCGCTCATCTTTACGGGCTTTACGCCATAGAAACAACCCAAGAAATAGTAACACAAATGCTAAAACAGCAATCAGCGTTTTCCCTGACAGGTTAGTGGCGAAAGATGTACCAGTGCCCGGTCGATCTGGTTCAATTTTTTGCAGCACTCCGGTCTGTTTGCTGGCTGGTATTACTTGTATCCTGAAAGAATCGGATCGTTCAGTCTTGTAACGCGCGTCTGTTGGATCGAAATATGAAAATACAATAGCAGGAATAAGATAGGAACCTGCCTCTTTAGCAATAAAACTGTAATCG
>JBBJOD010000469.1:0-4405 GCA_037721715.1 Chitinophagaceae bacterium
TTAGCTGATTTAGATACCGGTTTGGTTTGTTAATGCGAAATCTATGCTATGGGCTTTCCTGATGCAGCCTTACCGGTTCCTCTCAAATCATTTTTTTACTTTTTTCTCAACCCGCACCCGCGCTTGACCTGGATAAATTTCAAGGGATTAAACTCTTGCTGTAAAATTTTGTCTGACCTGCATTAATAAACCGGTTTGACCTCATGGCGGTAACTACCCACGATACTGAGCTTTTGCTTCAATTCCGAAATCCACAAACTAAAGAAAAAGGTTTTACCGCTATTATAAAAAAATACCAGGAAAAATTATATTGGCACATCAGGCGTATGGTAATCAATCATGAAGACGCCAATGATGTGCTTCAAAATGTTTTTATACGCGTATGGAACGGGTTGGTCAACTTCCGGGAAGACGCGCAACTGTATACCTGGTTGTACCGGATTGCTACCAACGAATGCCTTACTTACCTAGATCAGCAAAAAAAGAAGTCATCGATTTCGATGGATGAAAATGAATCAGGTCTCAGCAACCGGTTACTGGCAGACAAATATTTTGATCCCAATAAGCTGGAATGGAAACTTCAGTTGGCCATTCAGCACTTACCGGAGAAACAACGGATTGTTTTTAATTTACGGTACTATGACGAAATGCCTTATGAAGAGATGAGCAGGGTATTGGAAACTTCTCAGGGAGCTTTAAAAGCATCGTATCATCATGCCGTAAAGAAAGTGGAAGAGTTTATTTTAAAGGAGTGAGAATAGCAATTTGTTATGGCCTTACATAACTTTCCATAATGGCTGCATCTTCTCACCAGTGCTGCAGAAAGATAGCCTCATTGATACATTAAACTTACATTAACACACGAGGTCTTAAAGGCGATGGCAAAGAAAAACGAAATATTTAATGAATTGAAAGGTTTAAGCGTTTCAGTTGCCGCGCTTGGTAATAAAAATCCTTTTCAGATACCTGCTGGGTATTTTGATGATTTGCCCTCACAGGTTTTGAACCGGGTAAAAAATCAGAATGATGAGGATATATCGGTTTCCTGGAAATCGCAGGCTTCTGTTAATCCTTTCATCGTTCCTACTGCCTATTTTGAAGGTTTAGCAGCATCCATTATTAATCGGATAAAAGCGGAAGAAGCAACCTCTCACCAGGAAGAACTGGAAATTATTTCTCCTTTGTTAGGCAAATTAGGGAAGGAAGTGCCTTATGACCTGCCGTCAGGATATTTCGATGAGTTTCCCGGTGATGTAATGTCTGGTGTTAACGCGATTGATTATGTAAATCATGAGTTGGAGAGCGCTTCATCGCACTTAAATGATCTGAGAAACAAGAATGTTTTTACTGTTCCGGAAGGTTATTTCAACCAGCTTGCGCAGGAAATGCTCAACCGGGTGAAACAAACACAGAAAGGCCCCTTGATCCGCCTTTTTCCTTCGAAGAACATTTTTCGCTATTCTGTAGCCGCATTATTGGCTGGCATTATCTCAGTCAGCGCATGGCTGTTTATTCAGGATAGTAAACCCGTTTCACCATCAACTGATTTAACCGGAATTGAGAAAATAAGCGATGATGAAATTGTGAGCTATCTCGAAAATTCTTCGGTTTCACCGGCAGAAGGAAACGGTGAGTCAGGCAGTTTCGCATCTTTTGAATTAAAAGTGGAAGATGTGAAAGAAATGTTGGCAGACGTGCCTGACGAAGAGCTTCAGCTATACCTGGAGCAGCATGCTGTGACAAAAGATTTGAAAACCAATTAAATTGTTGTGATGAAAAAAATTATATGGATAGTAGGGTTGTTCTTGTTATTTATCATGGCCGGCATTGCGCAAATCAATCCAAAAGACGGTGGAAGACTTGAAGCATATAAGATCGCCTACCTTACTAAAAAATTGGACCTTAGTATAGAAGAGGCTCAAAAGTTCTGGCCTATTTATAATAACTACGTATCCGAGATCCGGAAGGTTAAAATACAACACCGTAAAATGGATGAAATTGCCTTTGAAGAGAAAGTGGTAAACATCCGGAAGAAATACAAGACAGAATTTACGCAGGCACTACCTGGTGAAAGAGTCAATCAGTTCTTTAAAGTTGATAAAGAGTTCAATAATGTTGTCATCCGGGAACTGCACGATCGTGAGTTGAAACAGTTACGCCAGCAGAACAGCCGGTCTTTTAAGCAATGAGCTTGATAGCTTTTAGCTTTCAGCTTAAAACGTCTCGATATTTTAGTATAGGTTGGTATACACCTTGAAACCAAATGCATAAAAATAATCATACTCAAGACGCAACTGTCTACATCTATCACCCGGTTTCGTTTTGCGCTAATGAAGTAAATATTTAGTTGATAGGCGGTACCTGACAGCTAAAACGTAAACGCCGGTGTCTTGATATCATGATAAAAAAGGAATGTCCATCTTACCTCATCACCATTTTTCCACCACTGCTGTATTAGTTCAATGCATTTTTTGCCATCGTAATCATACTTTGCGATGAACCGGCTCTTCATCTGATGCAGTTGTGGCGCCACATCACCCCCCATAAAAATTTTTTCTCCCCCATCAACTATCCAGAATACCTGGTGGAAAGGGCTATGCGCTCCCGTCACCTCATATTTTATGTACCCCTCCAACACACCATTGCCGTTGAGCAGCACTATATTACTTGCACTGGCCAGGCATTCAAGTTCTTCTGGAATATATGACGGTAAACCCTTCTCAAAAGCGAATTCCAACTCTTTTTTTTGTATAAAGTAAGTAGCCTCTGGAAATGCCAGTTCTTTTGTAGCACTTGTTTTATTTTCCATGCTTACACCGCCAGCATGGTCTTTGTGAAGATGTGTCATTAACACTTTAGTTACATCACCCGGATTTATGCCGTTAGCAACAAGATTTTTATGTATCTGTGGTGTTCCATCCACTTCAAATCCCAGCCCTGTGTCTATTAGAAGCACATCTTCAGAAGTAACGACAACGAATGGCTGAATTTCCACCAGCAAACTGCCCATAGGCCTGTTTTGCAAATTGTCTACACCGGTATTAAATGGAATAAACAACTTGCTTTTATCGATGGTAAACGAACCTTCTGAGAGTGGAATAATTTTCATGGTATTTGTCAGGCTGGGTTACGAGTACTTAAAAATTATCTCAATACCATTTGCCTGTCGGCATCCAGGCGTATCAGTATAAATAACAGCACTGTGAAGCTAAGCAGAGATGTTCCACCATAACTGATAAAGGGCAAAGGGATTCCAATAACCGGTGCCAGCCCAATGGTCATGCAAATATTTATGGCAAGATGAAAGAAAATAACCGAAGCTACCCCATAAGCATAACACCTGCTGAATACACTTCGTTGCCTTTCGGCAATGGAAACAATCCGCATTAAAAGCAGTAAATAGATGCCCATTAGCATGATGCTACCTACAAAACCAAAGCCTTCTCCAATGGTACAAAAAATGAAGTCTGTGCGTTGTTCGGGCACAAAGTCGTAACGGGTTTGGGTTCCGCTTAGCAGGCCCGTACCAAAGAAACCACCACTACCGATAGCAATTTTGCTTTGCTTCACATTATAGTTACCACTCTCTTTTTTCTTGCCTTTGTTCTTCAGTTCAATCTGCAAAGCGGCCGCTTCATCTTTCGGCACATAATCTTTACCGATGGTATCATATATTCTTTGCACCTGGTAAGGCTGAAACACATGGTCAAAAACAAAAGGGACTGCAAAACGCTGGATACCCACACAGAATGCCCATAGAACGACTATATAAAAAAGCAGCTCGCGCTTTCTCTTTATCTGCCTTCTAAGCAGGTAAATAGTTACGGCGGCACAAACGGTTAATATTATTGCGAGCACATTAGGTTCAATCAGTAAAGTAGCCACCACTAAAACTGCCAGGGAGAAGAAAAGGATCAATACGCCTGCGGGCAATCCTTCCCTGAACATAACGATAAAAAAGGAAAAGTATACAAGTGCAAGCCCGGTTTCCTGTTGCATGATTGTTAGTATCGCTGGCAAGATTGCAATACCTGCAGCTATCAATTGAGAACGTGTTTTACGAAAATCTGTTTCTACCCGTGAAAGGTATTTGGCAAGGGCAAGGTTTACAAATACTTTGCACAATTCTGCAGGTTGCAACTGGAACGCGCCAAATCGAATGATGGAATTTGTTCCTTTTACTGAAGTATGAAATGGAAATACCAATAACAACAAGAGTATTCCGAAGGCATACCAGAGATTGGCGGTTGCTGTAAAAAACTTACTATCTGTAAGAAGAATAAATGTTCCCAGGAATCCCGCGATAGCAAAATAAAGAAGCTGCCTGCTATAATCGGTCTTGAACGCAAAAAATCCCTGCATTAAGTCGTCACCCTCCCTGTAGGTAGCAGCAAAAATGCTAAGT
>JBBJOD010000470.1:0-4390 GCA_037721715.1 Chitinophagaceae bacterium
TACAGACTATTAAATTCCTAAAAATGAAAAATATTATCCCGATAATCACCCTACTCCTGTCCGCTGGTTCGCAGGTTGTTTTTGCACAAAAAAAGAACGTTCTAATTCAAACAAGTAACCATTCAAAGCAGCTGGTATATGCCGCAACAGAGATCAACAAAGCTGCTACTGCACAAAAATACCAGGTTCGACTTTCGTCTTCAGCAACCAGCGATGCTAAAAGTGATGTTATTATCAGCATCTTGTCCGATTCAGCCCAGGCTGTTAAACTGGCAGCCGATAAGAAGCTGGAAACGCCTAAATACCTTGGCTGGCAATCTTACGCTGTTCGGGTATCTAACAATGGCCAGCAGAAAAACATTTATATCTTAGCGGGTGATCCAACGGGCGCTATGTATGGCAGCCTGGATATTGCAGAAGCATTCCGGTTACAAAGCATTGATTCAATCATCTCTTCAGACAATAAGCCTTACCTTGACCGCAGGGGCATCAAGTTCAATATTCCGCTGGATTTACGTACACCCAGTTATACAGACCCCAGCGACGCTGCCCAACAAAATATTCCCAATGTTTGGGAGAGATCGTTCTGGGATGCCTACCTGGATGAAATGGCGAAGAACCGGTTCAACGTTTTAAGCCTGTGGAGCCTGCATCCTTTTCCTTCAATGGTAAAAATTCCTGAATTTCCAGAAGTGGCTTTAAACGACGTATGGAGGACGAAAGAAAAATTTGATGACGGTTATAGCCACAATGGAATAAACTATGTTCGTCCGCACCTGCTTAAAAACGTAGAAATTGTGAAAAAGATAACCATCGACCAGAAAATTTCCTTCTGGAGAGAGGTAATGCAGCTAGCGAAAGACAGGGGCATAGAAGTATACCTGTTTACCTGGAATATTTTTACCAATGGGGCAGACGGTAAACATGGTATTACAAACCGGCAGGACAACGATACCACCATACAATACTTCCGGGCAGCAGTGCGGGAGACGGTTCAGACCTACCCTCTCCTGGCGGGTATTGGCATCACCGCAGGAGAATCCATGAACGGAAAACTGACAGGCGACTATGCAAATGAAAAATGGTTATGGCGCACTTATGGCGAGGGCATCCGGGATGCAATTAAAAAAGAACCAACCCGGAATTTCCGCCTGATTCATCGCTTTCACCAGACCTCCCTCAGTGAAATAAAAAACGCCTTCAGCGAGTACCCTGGTCCGCTAGACCTCAGCCTGAAGTATGCCATTGCCCACATGTATTCCATCACCAATCCACCTTTTGTAGACGCAGCAATGCCGCTGCTTTCGCAGCAAACAAAAAGCTGGCTCACCATCAGGAACGACGATATTTACAGCTTCCGCTGGGCCAACAATGATTTTGCACGACAGTTTATCAAAGATATTCCTGAACCGGAAAAAATTGCCGGTTATTATATGGGCCCCGACGGTTACAACTGGGGCCGCGATTACCTTACGAAAGGACCAGCGCATGAACTGATCATGCAAAAACAATGGTACTCATTTATGTTGTGGGGAAGGCTAAGCTTCAATCCTGACCTGCCTGACCAGCTTTTCTTTAAGACACTGCAATCACGTTTTCCATCATTGCCTGTGCAAACATTGTATAAACCATGGTCTGCCGCCTCCATGATCTTTCCATGGATTACGCGTTATGTATGGGGTGATATTGACCTGAAATGGTTTCCTGAAGCCAACATTAGCCATCCTACGCATAAAGGTTTTTTTACCGTTGCAGATTACATCGAGCGGGAACCGATGCCTGGCAGCAACATCCGCAACATTTATTTGTGGGCCAAATACCAGCATGAAGGAACAGTAGATTCACTGCAGTCTCCCCTGGCGGTCGCTGATACCCTGTCAAAGCTTTCGGCAGAAGCATTTGCCGGACTAAAATCATTACCTGCGCGCAAGACAGGTTCGTTTGCACCACTCGATCAGACACTGGGCGATATTGAAGCGTTCGCTCATATCGGCAGCTATTACTCGGCGAAAATGAAGGCCGCTTGCAGCCTGGCTCAATTTGACCAATTTGGAAATGAAGCTGATAAAACAAAGGCCGTTCGGTACCTAGAAGAAGCCAAAGGGCACTGGGCGCAATATGCCAAAGTGTATCATTCATTGTATAAACCCGCTTTGTATAACCGGGTAGGTTTTGTAAATATCCAGGAATTGTTGTCAAAAACAGAAACGGATATCGTTATGGCAAAGCAATGGAAGCCTGGTACCATAAAATACCAGACTAAAGTCACCACTGAAAAGCCATTCAGGAATTAAAAGGAATGACAGCCTGGCGTTACCCGAAGCCGTTAAAGTTATTGACTACCTAAATTAAAAGTGTATTACCCATGTTGAAAAAACGATTGCTTCCAGGTTGCAGCATGTTCCTGGTCCTGTTAATTAGTAATTCAGCAGGCTTCGGTCAATCATCTATTAACCCGGGGCGTTACGACACAACCTGGTGGAACCGTACTCCTATCAGGCTCATACAAACCAACCTGCGTGAAATTGACGCTCAAATGAACGTGGACGATTTTGTAAAGTCAATAGAAGATGCATCGGCCAATGTAGTGCTGGTAAATGTAGGAGGGATTGTAGCCAACTATCCAACCAAGCTGCCTTATCATTACCTGAATCCTTTTATGAAGGGCGACCTGGTAAAAGATTTGTTAACGCGACTGCACAAAAAAGGGATCAAAGTCATTGGCCGTTTTGATATCAGCAAGCTGAATGAAAGCCTGGCATTGAAGAAACCGGAATGGCTTTATGTTGGAACGGATGGCAAACATGTGAACTTCAATGGCCAGGTACACACCTGTATCAATGGGGGTTACCAGCAACAATACAGTTTTGACATTTTAAAAGAAACCATTGCAAACTATGAACTGGACGGCATATTTTTTAACATGCCCGGGTATACAACTTCTGACTACGCCGGGGCTTACCATGGAATTTGCCAGTGTGCCAATTGCAAAAAACGATTTCACCATTCAACCGGGCTGGCACTTCCCGTAAAAGAAGACATGAGCGACCCGGCATTCAGGAAATACAATGCATTTAGAAAAACAACGTCCGAAGAACTGTTTACAAAAATGGGCGCCTATATTAAGCAACAAAACCCCAGGCTGATCATCAGCACCTATACAGACATTGGCGTTGATATGACGCGCAGTGAATCCAGTTCATGGCTCACGCCGGATTATGAATGGAACTATTTTTCGACCGACCATGTTAAAAGTGTTCTTGGCTCCTATAAAGACAGGGCGCCGAGTAACCTGCTGCAGTATTTCTTAGCCATTGGTTACCGGCATATTGCCACCTCACCCAATATCTCACGTATATGGGTACTCGAAAATATGCTCAACGGTGCTGCGCTGGATGTATACGTAATCGGAACACTGGTTAACCAGGAAGACAGGAGATTTATTCCTATAATGAACGACATTTATCGGTTTCATAAATCAAACGAAAAACTCTTTACCAATATCCAGTCTGTCAGCAATGTTGCGCTAATACGTGGCTCTAAAGAAGAATACCGTGGCCTCATAAAATTACTTTCTGAAGAACATGTCATGTTCGACATTATTGAACCGTCGGCAGCCGGAAGCACCAGGCTGCCAAAAAAGCTGGAAGAGTATGATGCCCTTATTCTTGGCGACCTGGCTGAAATGGATGATGCATTTGTTACCCTCATAGATAATTATGTAAAAAACGGCGGTAACA
The DNA here is from genome assembly GCA_037721715.1 of Chitinophagaceae bacterium. GTDB lineage: Bacteria > Bacteroidota > Bacteroidia > Chitinophagales > Chitinophagaceae > JADCRZ01. The sequence continues at coordinate 3,741 of JBBJOD010000470.1, forward strand.
TTATTTCCACCGGGTTTACTTCAACAAAGGACGGAATGGGTTCTCCCGTAAATAAGTTAAGGCTGGAATCGCTGGGTGTAATGCCTGATTACGAAACGTTCAAACAGGCGAAATCTACTTATCTCAAAGTATCCGGTAATGATAAATCAGCTTTGGGCAAAAAAGAATATGAAGACTTTGACCTGGTAATGATGTATGCGGATATGCTGAAATGCAAAACAAGGGGCAACGCAAAAGGGTACCTTCAATTACTCCCGGCTACAAAATTCGGCCCACCAGAAAAGGCCTACTATTTAGAAAATGAAATAACAGAATTTCCCGGAATGGTTTTCAACGAGTTTGGTAAAGGCAAATCCGTTTTTATTCCATGGCAAATAGGTTCGCAGTACCATTTTAAAGGTCATTACGCACACAAGGCACTGTTTATGTCGGCTTTAAAAAATCTTCTACTGGTTAAACAGCTGGTTGTTACAGATGCCTCCCCGCTGCTGGAAATGACTTACCTGAAGAATCGAACCGATGCCTTTGAATGGATCGGCCTGCTCAATCATTCGGGGCAGATTGGAGCGTCTTTGTTAGCGCCAATAAGTATTCATAATACAACGATCCGCTTTAAACCGTCAAAACCAGTGAAACAGGTTAAGCTATTG
>JBBJOD010000471.1:0-4371 GCA_037721715.1 Chitinophagaceae bacterium
ATCCATCCTCCGGAGATTAAAGAAATCGTTACTGATAATGGTTCCATCACCTATTTGAATTCCGGAGACTGGATAGAAAATCTAAGCTCCCTGGAATATACAGATGGGCAATGGCGGATCTATCGCTTTACAGAAGATCATGAATTCACAGACATGAAAAAGCAAAAGGACGAAGATCCTGAACTGAGCAACAACCAGATATTCGACAATCTTTTACAGGAATTTAACCTAATGAGAACGTGAAGATTCTTTATGCTATTCAAGGTACTGGCAATGGCCATTTAAGCCGTGCAAGAGATATTGTGCCGCTTTTGCAGCGTAAGGGTGAGCTTGACCTGATAATCAGTGGAATACAAGCTGATATCTCGCTGCCTTACCCGATAAAATACCGTTTCAAGGGTCTGAGTTTTATTTTCGGGAAGAAAGGTGGAGTTGACTTAATGCAGACTTACAGGAAAAGCAACATGCGAAGGTTGTTAACAGAAATAAACAGGTTGCCCGTGGAGGACTATGATCTGATCATTAATGATTTCGAGCCGGTGTCTGCCTGGGCCTGCTACATCAAAAGTCTGCCCTGCATATCGTTAAGTCACCAGGCTGCAGTACTTAATAAAAATGCACCGAGGCCAAAACACGTAGACATGGTAGGCAAAGCACTGTTGAATTATTATGCACCTGTTACCGAGCGGTATGGATTTCATTTCAAAGCTTATGATCACAATATATTCACACCGGTAATCCGTCAGCAAGTACGTGAGTTACAACCACGCAACGACGGTCACTACACCGTTTACCTGCCTGCTTATGACGACAGCAGGATCATAAAAGTTTTATCAGCATGCAGGCATGCCAGGTGGCAGGTTTTTTCAAAGCATAACAAATATCCTTTCGTCGAAAAAAATGTCAGCGTCTCGCCTGTTACCAACGACGCTTTCGTCAACAGCCTGGTGGGTGCAGAAGGAGTTATATGTGGCGCTGGTTTTGAAACACCTGCAGAAGCCTTGTACCTGAAGAAAAAACTGATGGTAATACCAATGAAGAACCAGTATGAGCAATCATGCAATGCCGCTGCATTGAAAGCTATGGGGGTGCCGGTATTAAAAGGCCTGAAAAAAAAATATTGTGACAAAATAAACGAGTGGACGCTCGATGATACCGTTGTAGGGGTGGATTATCCTGATAATACCAGTGAAATCATTGACGATGTAGTAATGACACACGGCAGACCTGATCAAACCATCGCAAGCAGGCAGCCGGGAATAGAATCATTTTCTACGAACAAATTAAGAAAAGCCAGTTTAAAAAAGATACTTGCTTATTTAGCTACTTAATCCTGCTATGCACTTTACACGATCAGATTTCGGAAACGATTTTCAATGGGGCGTATCTACAGCTGCTTACCAGATTGAAGGAGCACATAACAAAGAGGGCAAAGGGCCTTCTATCTGGGATGATTTTACAATTCTCAAAGGAAAAATTTTCAATAACCACAACGGGAAAGTCAGCTGTGATTTTTACCACAAGTATTCCCATGATCTTACGCTGATAAGTACGATGAATATCCCCAATTACAGGTTCTCCATTTCCTGGAGCAGGATATTCCCTGATGGGATCGGAAGAATCAACTATAGCGGGGTTGATTTCTACAACCGGGTGATAGATCTTTGTTTAGAACTAAATATCGTTCCGTGGATAACGCTTTATCACTGGGATCTGCCAGTGGCTCTTGACAAAAAAGGTGGTTGGACCAACCGTGAAATCATAAACTGGTTTACTGAATTTGTAGCCTTTTGTATAAAGACTTTCGGCGACCGCGTAAAAAAGTGGATGATACTAAATGAACCAATGGTTTTTACAGGTGCAGGTTACTTTTTAGGCGTACACGCCCCAGGTAAGAAGGGTATGCTCAATTTCCTGGCTGCCACTCACCACGCTGCAATTTGCCAGGCAGAAGGAGGCCGTGTGGCTAAAGCAACCAGATCAGATATAAAAACAGGCACTACTTTTTCCTGCTCTCCTATCGAGCCTTTACGACAATCCAGTACACTCGACGTAATAGCGGCCAATAAAGTAGATACCCTACTAAACCGTACATTTATTGAACCATTACTAGGACTTGGTTATCCTGTTCAGGACCTTAAGATTTTACAGCGGCTGGAACAATTTGTTCAAGATGGAGATGAAAGCCGGCTATCATTTGATATGGATTTTATTGGTATCCAGAATTACACCCGCGAAGTGGTTTGCCATTCTTATATCACTCCATTTATATTTGCAAAGATTCTTAAAGCCGATGTGAGAAAGGTAGAACGAACGATGATGAATTGGGAAGTTTTCCCGGCTTCTATCTATTTAAGCCTGCACAGATTTGCAGCTTATAAAAATATAAGGGAAATTATCATTACCGAGAACGGGGCCGCATTCAACGATCAAATTGAAAATGGAGAGATCAATGACATTAAAAGAAAGCATTACCTTCAAAATTACCTGGATCAGGTGTTGAAAGCAAAAAACGAAGGTGTACCGGTCAATGGATATTTTGTATGGAGCTTTACCGATAACTTTGAATGGGCAGAAGGCTATTACCCCAGGTTTGGGATTGTTTATGTTGACTTCCAGACTCAACAGCGCATTATAAAATCTTCCGGCCACTGGTATAGCCAGTTTTTAGCAGGTTCTGCACAGCACTATAAAATAAAACAATTATGAAATCTATACTCGTCATCTTTAATGGTATCAAGTTTCCGTTTCATTTAATGGAATATGCCCTTAAGCAGGCAAAAAGCCAGTCTGCCTCGCTGCACGCGCTTTTTCTAAAAGGGAAAGAGGAAACATCAACTGGTTATGGATTTCCGAGTGACTTAGGCCAGGCAGAAAACGTAACCGATTCCGAGGATGCCAGGGAGGATGATGAAAAGATCATAAGGCACCATATGAAATTGTCGGAAGATATGGCCATTACTGAAAGCATTCCCTTTACATCGGCTATCCTGGCAAACAGTTCCCTTACAGAAACCACTCACTTAATGAAACCCTTTCACATGGTCTTGCTAGATGCTGCTTATGACGTGGAAACAAATTCTTTGCTTACAAACGACCGTTTCACCGCTCAGGACCTTATTGAAAAGTCTTCCTCTCCAGTAACCCTTGTATCGGAAAGTATGTGAGTTGCCACGAATATGGCAATGCCGCCAGGTGTTGATACAAACAGCATGAAATTGAAGTACTCATCACAATGTTTTGTGCAGTCGCATCTCCTGTATTTACATTCAAGCGAAGAACAGAAAACAGGCAACCATTGAATTTAATTCCAGTGCATTTAAATCCTGCCCAGTGCACTGTTTGAATATCTGTTAACTAAGCTTCGGGACTAGATATTGATGCTAAAGGTAATATTTTTGGTGAAAGGGAAAGCGTTGCTAACATCAACGTATAACCTAAGAAATTTTCTGGTGGTAAAGACAGGTCTATGTTCGTTTTCTAGTAAGGTATGCTTATGGAGACTTTAGGTCATAAGGTGCATTTGTATGAAGCAATGTAGAACCAGGATTTTATTTAAAAGACCCCCAGGAAAAAAATGGCCCCTGTAGAAACAGTGGGCCTAACGATTGCTTGCCATATGAAATGTGAAAATAGGCTGCCAATATTAACTTAATGTGTACTTAATATGTAGGTTTTGTTAATTGCTTATATAACTACCCGAATTGCCCCGCCACAAAATTTTTAGGCTGCTGCAAAAGATTCTTTGTTTGATCTATTTCAACCAATTCAACCCAGGTACAGAAAAGCCGTAAAATCTGCAATACCCTGCGCCTGTCACATATTGTGTGTAACGATTACTAGGGTGTAGTCTTTTTTTAGATTTTGTACCAATTCTTCAATTTTAGAAGTTTTGATCGGGTCAAGCGCAGAACACGGCTCATCTATCAAAATTTCATCTGGATATCATTTTTAAGGCAGAGCTTTATGCGAAATCAGCTTCCGCTGAATTGGTCTATTCATTCGATCACCAAGAGTCAGCGTTCTCGTCGTTTTGCTTCACGCCTACACGCTACCATTTACAACCGACGGCTGATAGCTGACAGCTTTTAATTTAATATCTGAAATTAAAAATAATTACGATTTTTGGCTTTCATCAAAGAAAGACACATGAAAGACAAAAAATACAAATATTACGAAGACCTGATTGAAGAGTACATACAGTTGTCAGACGAACAAAATGAGATTCCAAAACTTATTGAAAGAAGCAGGTTAAACCTGGATTCCATTATCACCGGCAAGGCTGGAACTGCATTGAAACCCGGAGAAGCAAACGATGGGTATAAATTATTTCTTCAATTAAAGAAGAATGAAGATCGCAAAGCCGAAGTA
>JBBJOD010000472.1:0-4371 GCA_037721715.1 Chitinophagaceae bacterium
CTTCCTTCGAAAGATTTACAGAGCTTACTGTCTAAAATTGCTCATTCACCATTCACCATTCACTATTCACCCTTCACCATCTTCATTTCTTCTTCTTTTGAAAAAGAAGCGGGTAACTCGTCATTGTAACAGTAAAGTTTTTTGCTTCTACTGCAGTAAGTTCAAGTCCTTTTTTTTCTGATCTGCCAGTTGAATAGTCATAAACCATGGTATCATCCTGGTGATTTACAAAAAACCATACGGGCTGCGTGACAGCCGGTATGCGGAAACCTCTCACCAACCCATTGCCATCTTCTTTTGCATGAATCAATTCATATACATCGATGCCATCGATGGTATAATGGAACTCAGGGTATTTGTCAACCAGGCGATACCCTTTGAATTTAACAAGCGGCAGCTCCGCATTTTTTCCTATCCTCAGCGGATAATTGAGGTTATCCCTGTAAAACACATCGCCCAAAATTTTTGCGGATGCATCAGCGTGTCCGTTCCATAGATCGGCAACCTCTACGAAACCGCCTTTCCAGGCAAAACGCAATTTGCAGTTGCCGGCGTCCCAGCAAAAGGAAAGTTCCCCGGGAAGTCGCACAACAATCGCAGCAGGACTAGCACCTTCAATAAAAACGCGGTATAGAAAAGGTGGTGTCAACGCATAGGGGTGTTGTGGCGCTTGCATGTTGTGAACAGTATCTCTTGCTGTTGCATTGTTGCTTACTCTCCTGGCTTCGGGGATGTTCGGGTCTGATGCAATCGCAGGCATTTCGCCTTCATTCATTACATACATGGCGCCAAACATCAGGTATCCATGGCCGGGATATGTGCACACATATGGGTAAACGCCAGGTACGGAGGGGGCAGTAAAAGTGACTGATTGCTGCTGACCGGGTGATACCACTGGAATAGAAGCTACTACCTGCTTCATCAAAGGAATGTAATTCATCTGTGGCCCTTTTTCAGCCAACTGTAACGCAGCGTCGACCACCTGCAACCGGGTGCCGGGTTGCGTTACCAGGATATTGTGGTTCATATCGTCTGTATTGGCAAGTAATAAAGTCACTGTTGTTCCTGGCTTTACCATGAAACGAACCAGGTCGTACTGGAGCCCGGGAACAGCTTTTATTGTGATGCGTATCGATGATACGTCGGCGTTAACCTGTGCCTGGGTGCCTGTCAATAATATTATTTGCAGAAAGAAATAAAATAATGTTCGATAAATTTCAATCATACGATAACTGATATTATTTCTTCTTCACCTTATAATCACCTGCCCAAAACAAAGCGTTGGTTACCAATTTCACAAAATCAGCATTCAACCAGTCCTGAACACCTCCCAGACCGATATAAACTACTCTTCCACCATGATTCTTTCTTGTCCATGCCACCGGTTGTTCGCCTTCTATTGTTTTGCCTGTGAGAAGCAGCTTGGCATCTGAGGCAATGGGTGATGTTTTGTACAGGCTATAAGGGGAGGCAAAATTACGAACTCCATTTAATACAGGATGATCCTTGTAAACAGTGTTCACTAGCAGGTTTAGCAGAGGGCCGCTGGGTTCTCCAACGGGATAAAAAATTCCATCAACGCCGATTTGTCTTTTTTCAGGGGTACCCTTGAAATGGTTTGAATAATTTCCGCCCAGTACTTCCTTATCAAATTCGGGCCAGGATTCAAAACCATGGCTTGACGAACGTAGTGCTACAAGTGGCTTCCCTGACTGAACATATTTTTTGATGTCTTCCATGGCCTTGCCCGAAATCGTTGTTCGCCGTGTAAATACCAGCAACACATCGCAATCATTTAAAGCCTCCGTGCCTTTAAGAGCTGAGTATTCGTCTTTTTTATTGAGCGTTCCGTCGGCCTGTATCAATACGATCTTAATGCCTGCAAAACTTTTTTCCAGGTGATCTTTGTATTTTTTTAAACTGATATGGGATACGTATTCGTTGCATCCGGATAAAAAAACTACCTGGACGGTTTTTTCCTTCCTGGTCCCCATGAAAAAGATAGCAAGGGCAATGAATGATAGGATGCAGGTTAAGATTCGCATGGGTAAATTTTTACTTCCCTACTTCTTATTTGGTAAGCCGGCTAATATGGTCAAACATGGATGTAAAATTTTTCCACTGAGTAACATTCGATTGCTCGTTTTGCGGGCTATTGGGCAACGCAATGCTTTCCCTCATAAAACTTTCAGGTGACGACCAAACCGTCATCATCACTCCGGCATATTTGTCTTTTAAAGCAGGCTTCGCCTGTTTACGCAACGCTACCATTTCATTCACCTGCGAAACGGCCACATCCGGTTTTTTCCAGGAGCAGGAGATCACCTTAAGGCCTTTGCCTGCAAAATAGCCTGCAGTATTTGATGGACCGTCATAGTGCCAGTCGCAAACTACCACTCCTTTCGGAATCATATCAACCGCGTCATGAGTATCGTTCATGCTGGCTTCCCACATGCCAAGGCCGGTTGTCCGGGCGTTTATCAGCCGATCTCCCCAGATCCATAATTCACGCTTCGTATTGGCAAGGTGGTTATAGATAGCGGTCACCTCACCGGCAAATAACGCTGCCTTATTTTTGCCGGCACAACGGGGACATTTATCATCCCCAATATAAAACACTTCATCCAGGCCTGCATGAAAAGCATCGGTTTCAAAAACATCGCAGATTTCATCTACCATTTCAAAAACCACCTTGTGTACCCCAGGATGCAGGGGACAATAACTTTTACAGTATAAACTATCTGCATTAGGCCATGCATATATTTCTGGTATCTTAACATGTGGCGTTTCATCAAACTCCGGATACACCGCTAGTAATTTGCCTAATTTATTTGCCCATGACTGGTGACCAAGCAGGTTTATTTGTGGAATCAGGCGAATGTTATTTTTTTTACAAGCAGCAACAATCGTTTTAACCTGTTCCAGGCTTAAAGCGCCGGTGTCAACCAGTTCAGGGTGACTTTTATACCGGTACCGATTGTCTACTCGTAAAACAAGCGTATTTACATTTTTTGGAGCAAGTTGCTGGTTGATGAATACGATGAACGAATCAAGGCCGGGAGACGAGGGCAAAGCAACAGCAAAACCACGAACGGGCAGAAGGTCATTCAATTTTTTCTGCGCAGGCGCATGAAAAGCAATCGACAATAAAAAAGACAGATAGGGCAAAAGAGTTTTTATCTTCACAGCACAATATTTTGAGCACTTAAGATAGGAAGGATATTTCAATCAGCCTTCTGATTGAATGTTATTTATGTCATCACTGTCGCTTTCGTATCCCAATTCACCAATTGACCATTGACCATTCACCATCACCCATCACACATAACTACTTCCCTGCCAGCAGTTGCCCAATCCTGGCTGTACCTCCCTTGTAAATGTTCGCTACTTTGTCCATATTTGCTGCGAGCGTTGCTTTTGCCTTGCCGTAATCTTTCCAGACTTCCCGTAAACGGTCTGCAATTTGTTTTCCTTCCATACTTTCAATTTCAAAAATCCATTTATTGAAACCCAGGTCGTAATACATTTGCCCTTTGATGGTATCCTCGGGCTGGCGCAGGTAAAAGAAAGGTGTGCCGTTGACGGCTGCAATGATAGGAGAATGACATTCGAAACTCAGCACTGTATGCGCTTCAGCGTAGATCGAAGCTGCTTCATCCGGCAACCAGTAACCTCTTTTAAGAATAAATGGTTTTACGTCAGCAGGAAGCGGGTTGATGAGCAACTCGTCCATAATATCTACTTCATAGGTCATTTCAGGGCATACCAACACCTTGTTGCCTGTTTCACGCACCCATGCAATCATCGCTTCGCGAAGTTTGGCATGGTCAGCTTCCTTGTATTTTTCGTTGGTATCTTCCACCTGTTTTATCTTTTCTGCCGTCCAACCGGTACTTTTAAATTTGTGATAAGGAGTGAACCGGAGGCGGGGAATGGCACAGATGAATTTTTTATGTTGAAGTCCATTTTCTTTCAAGAACTGGCCTGCTTTTTCTTTGTTTTGCACGTTAAAAAAGAAAGTAGCATCCGGGGCAAATTTGATTTCCGGTTGGGTGATTCCTGCTTTCTTCAGGTGATCGATTGAAATTGTTTCCCGCGTATAAATAAATGCGGCTTTTTCAAGAATGCTTTGATGATATTCATTGGGTTTCTCGAGCGTTGTTCCAAAGATACCGAAGGGCTTAGTAGTATGTTTGATCCAGCACGCCAGGTTATCGGCACCAACCAGTGAAGGACCGGAACCATGAATCATCAGGTCGGCTTCCTTCATTGCTTCTTTTACTTCGGCGTTTTCGGTATTCTTTTCAGCGTCTACCCCGCCATAAATAATCTTAACTTTTGGGAAATTTGTGTTCAGCATTTTTTTCACTT
>JBBJOD010000473.1:0-4365 GCA_037721715.1 Chitinophagaceae bacterium
TCGTTGAGGAAGTGATAGAATGCGCCTGCAGCATTGCTTCCTCCCCCAACACAAGCCACCACATGGCTGGGGAGGTCCGTACCGGTTTTGTCTTTCAACTGTTTACGTATTTCCTGGCTGATCACACTTTGAAATCGCGCCACCATGTCCGGATATGGGTGGGGACCCACCACGCTGCCTATAATATAGTAAGTGTCTACCGGGTTATTTATCCAGTCGCGAATGGCTTCATTCGTGGCGTCCTTGAGTGTTTTACTTCCGCTTACCGCAGGAATCACTGTAGCGCCTAACATCTTCATGCGTGCAACATTTGGCGCCTGCCTTTCGATATCTTTTTCCCCCATGTACACTATGCATTCAAAGCCCTTGAGTGCACAAACGGTCGCCGTTGCCACTCCGTGCTGGCCTGCACCCGTTTCAGCAATTATTCGTTTCTTGCCCAACTTTTCTGCCAGCAATATTTGCCCCACTGTATTATTAATCTTATGCGCTCCGGTATGGCAGAGGTCTTCCCTTTTTAAAAAGATTTGCGCATTCAGTTCCTTGCTCAGTCGACTGGCAAAGTACAAGGGAGTGGGCCGGCCAACATAATACGTCAATAGTTCCTGCAGTTCTTTTTGAAAAGCGTTCTCATTCATGATCTGCAGGTACCGCGTTCTTAGCTCCTCTACATTCGGATAAAGCATTTCCGGAATATATGCGCCTCCGAAATTGCCGAAATAACCTTGCTCGTTTACAGTATATGCCATGATAAAAAAATTTATCTTAATTGCAATTAAATACCTGGTACCTAGTCTTTCAGGTCGGTAATGAAATTTTTTACTTTTTCCATGTTCTTAACTCCGGGAGATACCTCGAATTTGCTATTGATATCTATGGCGAACATGGCGTTGGCAACCGGTTGCTTCGCAAAACTTTTTAATCTTTCAGAGTCATCTGCCTGTATGCCACCACTTAAAAAAAAAGGCTTCCCGATCGTGCTTCCTTCCAGTATCTCCCAATTAAATTTTTTACCGGTGCCTCCATAACCAGCTCCTTCCGTATCGAATAAGAACATATCGCAAACTCCCATAAATGGTTTAATCATCCATTCAATGTGATCATTGTCACTGAGCCTGAATGCCTTTACCACTGAAATATAATCTGCAATTTTTTCGCAATACTTGGGCGATTCATCCCCATGCAGTTGTACCATATGCAACCTGCATTCGTCAACCATGTGTAATACATGGTCTACTGAAGCGTTTACAAAAACACCCACCTTATTCACCTTGTTTTCTTTCTTTATATGAGATGTGGTAAGATGCCTCAGTACGTATCGGGGTGATTTCGGATAAAAAATAAATCCTGCAAATGTTGCGCCTATTTCCTCCAATTTGTTTACCTGGTCCAGTTGGGTCATTCCACAAACTTTTACTCTCATAGCTCACCCTGTTTAAGTTCATTAACAAATCTGGCATAGGCAATCGCTGGGTCTTTTTCTTTCATAAAAGTTTCGCCGATAAGAAATCCGTTGTAACCATGTTCTTTCAAAAGTTTGATCGTGCTAATATCGCTTATCCCGCTCTCGGAAATTTTTAGCTTATCGCCTGGTATATGTGAAGCCAAAACGATAGAACGGTTAACATCGACAGTAAACGATTTCAAATCCCTGTTGTTCACTCCTACTATATCAACACCGGCACAAATATGGCTTAATTCGGTTTCATCGTGAATCTCGAGCAGCACTTCCAACCCCAGACTTTTTGCATAAGAGGCCAGTTCCCTGACCCTTGAACCGGTAAGGCAGGCAGCAATCAACAGTATCACATCAGCTCCTATCGCTTTTGATTCACATATCTGGTACTCATCAATGATAAAATCCTTGCGTAAGATAGGAATTTCATTTTTCCTCGCTTTTTCCAGGTCTGCGGATGTGCCACCAAAAAACATTTCGTCAGTCAGCACAGACAACCCTGAAGCGCCTCCCTGGGCATAAGCTCTAGTTACCTGTTCCGGTTCTGCCATGGAATTGAAAACCCCTTTTGAAGGCGATTTTCTCTTGAACTCAGCTATGATCCCGGTTTTCGCCTCATCGAGCAAAAATGATTTTAAAGACAAAGTTGTTCTTGAAAATTGTACGGTACTTTTCAGCTCTTCCAGTGAAACAAGGCCTTTTGCTTTTTTAACTTCCTGTTCTTTGTTCTCAATGATTACATCCAGGATATTATTGACCATCCGCTTATTCCTTTTTTTATTTCATTATAAAAATACGTAGAACTTTATTGCAGAGACAACAGCTTTTCCAGTGCGTGGTATCCTTTTCTGCTTTCCAGGCTTTCAACTGCCATTGCGTACGCGGATTCGTAACTGGTAAAATTACCGGTACAATGCAATGCCATCGCTGCGTTGGCAAGCACCACCGCATTTTGCGCCCAGCTCCCTTCACCCTTGAGTATTTTGATGAAAATTTTTGCAGCCTCTTGAATGGTATTTCCACCGTAAATATCGTCGGCGCTTACCATACGCTTCCCTAATTTTTCCGGGGTATATATTTTCTCGCCTTCCTTGGTGATGACTTTTGTATCGCTGGTTAAGGATATCTCATCGTACCCATCCAGGCTGTGGATGATGGTAAACTCCTTGCCTGTTTGCTGAAGCAGGTAGTTATAAATGCGGGCCATCTCCATATTATAAACCCCTATCAACTGGTATTTGGGGAAGGCCGGATTTACCAGTGGACCCAACATATTAAAAAATGTTCTTATGGCAAGGTTCTTCCTGATAGGGGCCACTGCCTTTAATGCCGGATGAAACAATGGCGCATGAAGAAAACAAATATTGGCTGTTTCAATTTCTTTTGTCAGGAGGCCTGCGTCATTTTTGAATTTATACCCTACGTGTTCCATTACATTGGAAGCACCACTCACCGATGAAGCACCGTAGTTTCCATGTTTAGCCACTTTGTTGCCTGTACCTGCAACAATAAAACAACTGAGGGTAGATATGTTGAAAGTATTCTTTCCATCCCCGCCGGTGCCTACAATATCAAGCACTTCAAATTCATCTACATTTATTTTTATGCATAAATCCAGGAGTGCATCCCGGAAACCCTGTAACTCATCGATCGTAATACTGCGCATGAGATACACCGTTATAAATGAGGTGATTTCACTTTCATTGTATACATTGCCGGCAATGTTTGTCAGTATTTCCCTGGCCTGCTGCCTCGACAGCGTTTTGTGTTCAAACAAATACTTGAGTATATTTTTCATTTCTTGTACCGAATTTAAAGAACGTATCTTGACAACCTGCCTGCTGCAACAATACGTGGGTTATACGAATGAACAATTATGCGGCCAGCCAATTGGTTAGTATCTTTTCGCCCATGGGTGTTAATACACTTTCCGGGTGAAATTGTACACCCTGCACATCAAAATTTCTATGTTGCAGCGCCATGATAAAACCATTTTCATCAACTGCAGTTACTTCCAGGTCCCCAGGTAAATTGTCGGACGCTACGATCCAGCTATGGTATCGGCCCACTTCCAGCTGTTCTGGTAATCCGAAAAACAAATCTTTACTGCCTGCAGAAGAATCGTGCGGTACAATATTTATCATTGTAGCTACTCCGTGATACACACTGGAAAGGTTGGTCAATGTACCGCCAAATGCTTCTCCAATGGCCTGGTGCCCGAGGCAAACTCCAAGAATAGACTTGGAAGCGGCATACTCCCTGATAAGTGGCAAGAGGAGCCCGGCTTCTTCAGGTAATCCCGGGCCCGGAGACAGGATGATCTTATCATATTCATTCACTTTTTCGATCCTTATCTGGTCATTACGGTATACATCCACTTTTATATGGGTTATCTTCTCAACCAGGTGAACCAGGTTGTAAGTAAAAGAATCGTAATTATCAAAAACAAGAATTTTTTTCACAAGATTATTTTTAATGTGTGTTACAGGTTGCTGCGATTTTACTATTGGCCTATTACGACATGGTTTCCGCCAACCTGATGGCTGATTTCAAAGCATTCAGTTTGTTATTTACTTCCTGCAATTCGGCTGGCGGGTGCGACGCCGCAACAATGCCAGCGCCTGCCTGGTAAACCAGTGTATTATTCATGCTCAGGAAAGTTCGTATCATGATGGCCTGGTTACAGCTTCCATCGAAACCCATAAAACCGATACAGCCTCCATAATACCCCCTTGATGTAGGTTCATACTGATTGATCAGTTCCATCGCCTTAAATTTGGGAGCACCACTTAACGTGCCGGCAGGAAAAGTGACGGCGAGTAGTTCGAAAGGATTGCTGTCCTGCTTCACACTGCCTGTCACTTCACTAACCAGGTGAATGACATGGCTGTAATAATTTACCTTGCGAA
>JBBJOD010000474.1:0-4364 GCA_037721715.1 Chitinophagaceae bacterium
AGCTGGTTTGTCAGCTGTAGCTTCTTCCTGTTTCAACTGGCGTGTTAACACAACAGAAGCGATAGGAATACGCGGTGAGTTTAGAATTTCATAATTCTCTGAAACAACATCCTGAACCCGAATATTTCCATTCAATTCAAGAGCTGAAATATCTACTTCGATATTTTCCCTTAAATATTTTGGCAATGTTTTTACTTTAAGCGATTTCATTTTTGTCAACAACTTTCCCCCACCCTTTACGCCGATAGGGACGCCTGTAAGTTTCAACGGCAGGGTCGCTATCACCTTGCGGTCTTCAACCAATTCGAGCAGATCAATATGTAGCAACTGATCAGTCACTTTATCGAATTGCAGGTCTTTCATAATACAGGTGTAACTTTTACCATCTACTGTAACTTCTGTTAGCTGAAATTCGGGTGTATATACCAGGCTTTTAAATGCGGAAGCAGGAGCGGAAAAATTCACCTCCTCAGCACCACCATAAATTACACCTGGCACTTTATCCTCAGAGCGAAGCTGGCGGGTGGCTTGTTTGCCATGTTCGGTCCTGAGTTGTCCTTCGATTGTAATTGTTTTCATTTATATATATTTAATTTTTACAAAAACTTGGGGGGGGGTGAATGGTCACTGGTGAATGGTCAATGGTCAATGTAGAAAACACTCAATTCCAAAAAATAATTAATTTTCTACCTAAATTTTTCACCATTCACCACTCACCATTCACCATTCACCATTCACCATTCACCTGTTTCTCAGTTGCGAGTGAATAAACAAGCTGGTTATGCTCTTATTTTCATGTGCATTACGTATGGCAACTGCAAAAAGGTCTGATACCGAAATCATTTTGATTTTTGGAATCTGGCGTTTTAACGGAATGGTGTCACAAACAACCAGTTCCTCCAGCACGCTATTGCTGATATTTTCATATGCGTTGCCACTTAATACCGGGTGGGTAACCATCGCTCTTACACTAACGGCACCTTTTTCAGTTAACAGACCGGCGGCTTTTGCCAAAGTACCTCCCGTGTCACAAATGTCATCTATAAGAATTACATCCCTGCCGCTTACATCACCGATTACAACCATGCTTGCAATTTCATTGGCTCTTTTACGATGTTTGTCGCATATTACCATTTCAGCATTGAAAAAACTCGCAATTTCACGTACCCTGTTGGTACTTCCCACATCAGGGGCGGCAAAGGTAAGGTTTTCCAGTTTAAGTTGTTCTATGTAAGGTATAAATATGGCCGACGAATCAAGATGGTCTACGGGAATATCAAAATACCCCTGGATCTGTGGAGCATGTAAATCCATTGTAATTACCCGGTCTGCACCTGCCGCTACCAGCATGTTGGCAACCAGTTTTGAGCCGATTGCCACTCGCGGCCTGTCTTTACGGTCCTGGCGAGAAAAACCATAGTAAGGCATTACGGCTATTACTTTATAGGCAGAGGCACGCCTGGCTGCGTCGATCATGAGCAATAACTCCATCAGGTTGTCAGTGGGTGCAAAAGTACTCTGAATCATGAAAACATATTCACCACGAATACTTTCAAGAAATTCAACCCCTATTTCCCCATCGCTGTACTTTTGAACGCGGATTTTACCAAGAGGATTACCGAACTTATGTGCAATAAGTTCAGCAAGGTATTGAGAGCCGGAGCCGGAAAATATTTTTGCGTTTGGCTTCATAAGGAATGTAATAAGCGGCGAAGATAAATCTTCAGATCATAAAACATCCGGCTAGCTTCGGAAATTAATCCGATTGATAAAAATGTGTCTTTTCTACATAATAGAATAACGAAAGTAGAAAGCCCTTGCAAACCTTCCGGCGCACAAGGGCTATTTTTTAAGGGAAATCAGCAGCCTTGTAACGGCATCGCCGTTTGTAAGTTACTGATGCAAAGAAGGCGCCTGGAGCAATCCAGGGGTCCTGTCAAAAGATTAACCTGCCATTCTAATTTGCCGGTAAACTCATTGCATTCGTCAAAAAATAATTTTGATTAATTCAATGAAGTTAAAGCCAAAGATTGCTTTTGAATGACATTTTCACTTTGTTGACTGGCTTTGTTCTTACTCATTGAAGGATTTGCTGATTGTGCCACATAAAAGATGGAAAAGCAAATGAAGACAGAAAAAGTCAGGGCCACAAAAGACATTCCAATGCAGAAAAGGAATGGTTGCAATCCTCCTAAGGAGGATACGTTGCTTTGTTTCATAGATTCGGGTTTAGATTTTCAAAAGATTACGTCATGAGAACGCTTATTTACGATCAAATGATATAATAGGGTTAAAATAACTTGTAAACATCAAAATTAATAGCAGAAATTAGATAATGCAAGAGGAAAACCACTCAATAAACGGGCAGAATTACTCAATTAAAAACTGGGCGAAAGATGACCGGCCAAGGGAAAAGCTACTGGCCAAAAGCCCTATGGCTCTTAGTGATGCGGAACTACTCGCGATACTGATCAATACAGGAAACAGTCAAAAGACGGCAGTAGATATTGCACGCGACTTATTGTCGTCCGGGAAGAATAACCTGAATGAACTTGGTAAGCTCTCTATAAAGAATTTTATGAAAATTAAAGGTATCGGAGAAGCTAAAGCTGTTACGATTGCAGCGGCCCTTGAACTGGGCAGAAGGCGCCAGGCACAGGGGTTTATGGGTAAAACGGTGGTAAGAGATAGTAAGGACATTGCTAATTACCTGCAAATTCTTTTAAAAGATTATTGCCAGGAAGTGTTTGCTGTTGTCTTTCTTAACCGTGCCAATAAAATAAATCATTTTGAAATAGTAAGTGAAGGCGGAATAACGGGAACTGTAGCCGACCCCAGGGTGATCTTAAAAAAAGCGCTGGAAGAAAACGCAGTAAGCCTTATACTCTGTCACAATCACCCTTCAGGAAACCTAAAACCGAGCCGGGCAGACGAGGAACTTACCACTAAAATTAAAGAAGCAGCCCGCTACTTCGACATCAAGATCATCGATCATGTAATTGTTAGCGAGGAAGGTTATTTCAGCTTTGCAGATGAAGGGTATTTATAGATAATTAAATAGATAATTTAATAAGCAAACATGTAGTTACGAAGAGAAACAGCGTATAAAGTGAGGTTAACGTTGATATGTTTTTATAACTTTTTCAGCGCTTTTGTACCTTTTTATTTAACTTAAAAGTACCAAATTCTTAAAATACCAGTTTGAGTTACAAGTCATGAAAGTTACATTAAGATTTAAGACAATATCAGATTACCGAAATACCCTTTCCCTGAACTATCACAGCCCAGTGACTCATCCTGAACACGGAAACGCACACTGGGGAATAGAAAAAAGACGCGGTCGGAACTGGAGTACACTCTGATTTCGTTAGACTTTCACTATAGTGAAAATGACGATTGGATTATTTGAGTTTTATTCGGACATCGTAAGAAAAATCAGATACCTCAATTATTTGAATAAGAGATTTATCAGGATGAACGGGATTTATCAAAAAGCAATTTTTTTCGGGGATAACTGCAGATGGTATTTGGATAGCCAACGAAGATAATTTTTTCAGGAGCTTTGTTCCAAAGTTTCTAGTTGAAGATGGTATGTTAGATTTGTTCCAATCGCCAGGTAATTTTGATAGAGTGATGGAGGAAATTAATTTATCCAAAATATTGTATTTGGTTATACTTAAAGCACGAGGAATATCGTCTATATTAACGTTGACTGTATATTCGAGTACTGCTAATGCCCTAGATTCGGCAGCATATATACACGCAACTCCAACATGATTCCACCTTCCGCCATTGATTTTTGCGCCTTCTCCCGTAAGTTCGTTTGCATATTTAGTTCTGCCAATTTGGTAAAAAAACATCAAAAAATTTTAGGAGTAGACCCCATAATCGATTCTGCCAATAAGTCTCATTACTTCTTCCCTTCCTGGATAAGTTTTTAATAAATCAGAAGGGATCTGTCCTCCCAACGCTCTATTGGGTTGCAGTAACCATCGATCATATCTTTCTTTTTCATTAAACACTTCGTGACCATAAGAATGAATTTCTTCCAAGTCTAAATTTATCTTATCACTCGGATTGTTAAGACGTACTTCAGCTTCATATTCCAAATTGAAATTGTTTTCAGCAATGCTAGTTAATAGTTTATCCGCTTCTTTTTCCTCAGCCAAAGTCTGTCCCAATATCTCTGCAATTTCATTTTTACCCATGGTTTTAGCTATCTGAACCAAACTACCGTAAGAAGCAATTTCGTAATGTTTGATTTTTTGACCAGCCATAGCTATTGCAACATCGCGAGTTTTTGTGCCGGCTTCTGTGTCCTCAATGAGACTTTCTGCCTCGTTGGTAAGCACCTCCATCGCATC
>JBBJOD010000475.1:0-4351 GCA_037721715.1 Chitinophagaceae bacterium
ATAGCCAATATATACAAGCTGTGTTTCCGGATCTATTGTAACTATTGTATCGGAAACATCCTGAGCAGCAGTTGTCTTACATAACCCCGCAATTAGGAGAAAAGCAAATAAACATTTCAGGTGAGCAATTAATTTTATATTAAGCATATTCTTAAAAAGTTAGGAGCATTAAAAAAGGTCGCAACAATTTCCAGGTAATCACTCTCAGCACCGGGGATTGGCAGATGCGGATTATTCCCACCCGGGATTTTGAACAAGACTACCCTTCAACACTTCGTTCAACTCGTATGGATGGAGGTACATATTTTTATTAAAGGAACGGGTTTCCAAAACCACCGGAAGATACCTGAACGTGGTGGCGGTAAGTCTGGTTATTTTTATTCCATAGATGGCCCCTTTCATCACTCCTTCATTTTCAGCGATCATCCAGCGCCTGATGTCCCAAAACCGGTGGTCTTCAAAAGCCAGTTCTATCGCTCTTTCGTTGCGCGTCCTTTCCCTGAATTGATCCTTTGTAAGACCGGTTGGCAGATCAGGCATAGCTGACCGGGTTCTGATGGTATTGATTGCCTGATGGGCTTCTGATGTTGGGCCCTGGAATTCATTGAGCGCCTCCGCGTAGTTGAGATAGAACTCGTTCAGCCTGAATACGGCATAACCAGGCACCGCAGCACCGTTGTTGGCGAGACCTTCGGGGAGATGTTTTGTCATAAACGCCCCAGTACGGTTATTCACATCATGTTTGCCACCAGCAAATGTTTCGATAATCGGGTGTTCTGCATTAAACCGTGCACCGTTGTAACCGATCGATTGTTTAAACCGGGGGTCTAATTCATCGTATTTGGTTACCAGGTCATCCCCGCCGGCTGGATTCCAAGTTTGAGGCAATCCATCCCGTTTTTTTTCATACTTGCTGATAAAATTATGGGTAGGGCAATTGGCTGTCCAAAAACTGCCCATGGCTGTAGGATACATGTGAAGCCAGGGCCAGTTCGTTCTACTTAAAGAAGGATAGGTTTTTTCCGCCATGATCACCTCACCGTTGTCGTGCCTTTCCCATGCCACCCTGTAATTTCCAAGAGCCAGGTTCGACGGAGACGGGTCTCGGTTAGCAGGAATATCAATCAAAGAAACACCGGCCTGGGGAGCCGCGTCCAGCACTGCCTTTGCCGCATCAGCTGCCAGTTTCCAGCGGTTGTTGTCAGCATTGCCATAACAGATGAATTTGTTATCTGCCGCATTGGCCATACTCAGGTATGGCGTACCTGTATTGAAAAGGGGGCTGGCTGCATACAACAAGATCCTCGACTTCAGGGCCAGTGCAGCTAATTTCGTAACTCTTCCCTTTTGTGTGGCGGGGTAGCCATTGGGTAGGCTTGTGACCGCATCATCGCAATCCTTCACCATAAAACTAACAGTTTCGGCCAATGAGGCCCTGGGGATCTTGGCCTCGTCACCTGTGGCAAAACGTTTATTCACAATGGGGGTAGCGCCATACCGTTTAAAAGTTTCAAAGTGATTGACGGCCCTCATAAACAGCGCTTCTCCCCTGATCTGCGCTTTGTAGGCTTCATCCGCATCCGGAACCTCTTTAATACGTTCTAAAAGTATGTTGGCTATACGAATTGCTTTCCAGCGGCCGTGATATTTAATGTCTTCCTGGCCAACGATCCCCCCTTCGGTTATGCTGCCGGAATTCCAACCCTGAACATAGGAAAAGTTGGCTTCTCCTTCCGCTTCATCGGTTGCCCCAGACAATAGTCCATGAATAACAGGGGCGGTACCAGTGGGAGAACTTAACAGGGCGGCATCCCTCATTCCCCAAATAGAAGGAGTTCCAAACAGGTACATGGTGGAAACATAACTTTCCGCATTCGCCCGGGAGGTGAAAATCTCATTTTCAGTAACATCCACTCCCGGGGCCTTATCCAGGAATTCGTTAAGGGATTTGTTACACGATACTCCCAAACATGATAGGATCATATAGCCACAGATTATATTTATATTCTTCATGTATATTTTATTAAAAGGTGATATTAACACCCATGTTAACAGTTCGTACCAATGGATAAGGTTCTAAATTGGTAGCTGTAGGTGGACTCTCAGGGTCAACTCCAGGATACATTTTATGCCAGGTAACGAGATTATTGGCATTGGCGAACAGCCGGGCAGAACTTAAGCCAACTCTTGACAGTAACCCTCCATTAAACGTATATCCTATTTCCGCGTTCTTCAACCTGACATAACTTGCATCCGCGAGGAAAAAAGTGGACGACTGGTAATTATGCGGGGCGCCGCCATTAACGCCCAGCGAAAATCTTGGAAATTGAATGGGTAACCCAGCATCATAGCGCTCCTGCGTCCAGCTGTTGATGAGGTAATCGACCGCACCTGCAGTTGGAACGTCGTAAAAGGCCGAATTGAAACGCCTGGTATATTGAATAGAAACGTTGTCTACCCCCTGGAACAATAAAGAAACACTAAAACCTTTGTACTGGCCAACCAGCGAAAGCCCGAATGTTTTCTCAGGAATATTCGAAAAACCAATGGGAACCTGGTCAAAATCATCCACCTTGCCATTACCATTCACATCTTTATAGCTTAAATCGCGTGGTTGTATCTTGTTGTTCTGCCATCCATATACTGGCCTTTTAGGATCGTTTGCTTCTGCCAGGGTGTTGTAAAATCCTTCGCTGATCAGGCCAAAGTACTGGCCAAATCGCTGGCCTGTACGAAACTGATACGGATACCGGCGAATTACTTCGTCCTGGAATAAAATTTTGTTCCTGGCAAATGAATAGTTAGCCTTTACCTGTAGCGCAACCGTGCCAATATTTTTATTAAGCGTCAAATCGAATTCATAACCCCGGTTTCTCATTTTTCCAAAGTTGAGCGCTGGGATTGCCACTCCAACCAGGGAAGGTACTGTTTGGGGAGTAGCGAGGATATTATCCCTTGTTTCTTCAAATACATCCGCGGTGAAGCTGATGCTCCTGTTCCAGAAAGACATTTCTATGCCCAGGTTGGTTTTAACAGCGCGTTCCCAGGTAAGGTTGGGATTGCTGCCTCTTCCTTCCTGCACACCTCCCAACAAATTGTATGAACTTCCTATTTCACCAAACCGAGATCCACTGGTAAACAACCAAGCCGTTGGCCTGTACAGGAACCGGTTATTGGAAGTAAGGAAATCTGACCCGATCTGGTCATTACCGACCTCTCCATAGGATCCCCTGAATTTAAGTAAATCCATAAAACTGTTCTTGGGAAAAAAGGATTCTTCCGAAACTACCCAACCCAGTGAATACGCCGGGAACAGCCCAAATCGGTTGCCGGGCGCAAAGTTTTCAGTTCCGTTATAAGCAATGTTCACTTCAGCCAGGTAGCGGTTTTTATAATCGTACGTGGCACGCCCTACATAACTCTGATAACCGTTCGGCACTAAAAATGTAAAACCGGGGTCTATGCTTTTTAACTGGTTATACAATAAGAGGCCCGACACGTTGTGGTTTCCAAAACTCCTCTTGTAATCAAGGGCCAGCTCAGCGGTTATCCGCCTGTTTTTTCCAATAGACTCTGAAAAGTTGAAAGGAGCATCCTGCAACTGGGGAAGATAAGAGATGGTTCCGTCAGCGTTCCTTAATGGAATATATGGGATAATTGTTGACGTTGGTTTAGTATTTACGAAACGTTGGCTGTTAAAATTCTGGTACGAAACAATTGCATGGGAAGTTAAGCCGGCTGTAATAAAATCAAGGTCATGATCCAGACGGATGGAACCATTTAAAAAGTTTCGATACTCACGTTGATAACCACTCTGGTATAAACTGCTTAACGGGTTGCCGCTATTTGCTGCCGTTAAATAAATGACCCTTCCATCCACTAAACCAGGAGTAGCCAGGGGATTGGCCCTGGCAATGTTTTCAATCACTGATTGGGTATTCAGCGCATTGCCGGATCGGTTTTCCGTTTGGGAGGAAAGATCCAACGCCGCCCTGAACCGCTTATTGATAGTGAAATTAAGGTTCGATCTGAAATTAAACCGTTTATACCTGATATTGGCGTCATATCCGGGCGAGAGATCCGTATTGTTAAACAAGCCCTCTTGGTTAAAGAAACCGCCGGATATGGCATACCTCACTTTATCAGTACCGCCGTTTATATTTAAATTATGCTGTTGTTGGGAAGAAGTTTTTTTCAGCATCACCTTATACCAGTCCACACTTGGGAAGAAAATCGGATCTTCTCCTGATTTGTATTTATCCAGGTCAGACTGTGAATAGCGGGGAGTATAGGTACTGCCCGAAATATAGCTATCGTTTTTTAAAGCCTGGTTAAATGAATTTGCATAATC
>JBBJOD010000476.1:0-4342 GCA_037721715.1 Chitinophagaceae bacterium
AAAACGGGTTAACGACCCGGTACGATGGCTGGTGTATGGACTTATCGTCCTGTTTATTTCTACCTTTTCTTTTTTTCAACTGAAAAGCTGGAAAGAAGCATTTTTTTTTACTGCGGGCATCATTGCTTCCTTTTTGCTACTTACGTTAATGGCTCAATCGCTGATGTGGATGGTACGCCGGTTTTTTCCTGTATCATGGAGCTATCTGTGGCGGCAGGGCCTTGCAAATTTATACCGCCCGAATAATCAAACGGTGATCCTCATTGTATCCATCGGGTTAGGAACAGCTTTTATTTGTACTCTTTTTTTTATCCAGGGAATATTGCTGAGCCGAGTTACCGTATCCGCCAGCGGCAATCAACCGAATATGGTGCTGTTTGATATTCAGTCACAGCAGAAAGACAAGCTGATAAATATGGCCCGCCAACAGGGCCTTGTCGTAAAAGCAACTGTGCCCGTTGTTAATATGCGGTTAGAAAAGTTGAATAGTTACAGTGCGGCTTCCTTGGTACAGGATAGTTCCAGGGATATGTATGGCGGAATTTTCATACGTGAATACCGGGTCACCTACCGCGATTCGACTACATGTTCCTAAAAAAAAACTGCTGGCTATTGGTGGTTAAATAAATAACAAACGACAGGTAGGGTATTTATTTCTCTTGAGCAGGGATTTGCTAAAAGGTTCAAGATCAGCATCGGAGATACTATGGTATTTAATGTACAGGGCTCTATTCTTGCCACGATTGTTGGCAGCTTTCGGGAAGTTGACTGGAACCGGGTTCAGACTAACTTCCTGGTTGTTTTTCCTAAAGGCACATTGGAAGCAGCGCCACAATTTCATGTTTTATTAACCCATGTGTCTTCCACTGAAGCCTCCGCTCGTTTTCAACAGTCGGTTGTAAGGCAGTTCCCGAATGTATCTATTATTGATCTTGCGCTGGTGTTGAATGTACTCGATGAAATACTGGAAAAGATCAGCTTTGTTATACGCTTTATGGCTGCCTTCAGCATTGTAACCGGTATCATAGTACTGATTGCCTCCGTGCTAATCAGCAAGTACCAGCGCATCCAGGAGAGTGTTCTGCTGCGTACACTCGGAGCCAGCCGAAAGCAGATCTTCTTTATCACCGCATTGGAATACTTTTTCCTGGGAGCACTGGCCGCCTTAACCGGAATATTATTATCACTTGCAGGTAGCTGGGCGCTGGCTCGATACAGCTTTGAAACAAGCTTTTTACCGCAATTTACACCCGTAGCAATTCTTTTTATAACCATTTGCTTTCTAACGGTAATGATCGGGTTAGCCAATAGTCGTGGCATATTAAACAAGCCCCCTTTGGAAATATTAAGACAGGAGTCCTGACACGTTTGTAGGGTAAATAGTACGCCGGCAATTGAGGCGACATTCATGACACTGGTTAATAATGAAAGTAGCAAGGCAATTTTGAGCTTACCGCCTATAAACCCTTGAAATGATACTACGCTGTATTATATTTACGAACGCAATTTGTGAGGGCTGGAAGATGTTGTTTTAAGTATTACCGACATTACGTTAACATACAGTTATGAATGGAATGCAATACCAGCTACAGGTATATTTAAATGGTCTACAGAATATCAAACCTAAGATTCCGGTTGCCTACGAAGAACTGGAGAAAAAAGCTTCGGAGCAAATGAGCCCTGAGGCTTTCGCCTATGTTGCGGGTGGCGCAGGTGCAGAAACCACCATTGTAAATAACCGGCAGGCATTTAACAATTGGCAAATTTTGCCCAGGGTCCTCACTGATGTCTCGGGAAGAACAATGTCAATAGATCTATTTGGAAGTTCTTTACCTACTCCACTATTATTGGCCCCGGTCGGTGTGTTATCCATTGTTCACCCAGAGGCAGAACTGGCCGTAGCACAGGCTGCGGTAGCACTAAATATTCCTCAGATTGTAAGTACGGTTTCTTCAACCCCTATTGAGAAAGTAGGAGCCATTCATGCCAAACACCCACATTGGTTCCAGCTTTACTGGGGTAAAGATGATGAATTTACAAAAAGCCTGATCAGCCGTGCAGAAACCTCTGGTTATGGCGCTATCGTGGTAACATTAGACACCCGGTTACTAGCCTGGCGGGAAAGAGATATCCAGCTTGCCTACCTGCCTTTTTTAAAAGGCGAAGGCCTGGCGAATTATTTTAGTGATCCGGTATTTTTGGCCGCAACCGGCGACCCTTCACAAAATAAAATGAAAGCAGTGATGCATTTCGCCGAATTGTATGCTAACACGGCTACTACCTGGAAAGACCTTGCCGTAATAAGAAACCATACCAGGCTTCCCCTTATATTGAAAGGTATACTTCATCCGGATGACGCTCTTAAAGCATTGGATCATGGTGTTGACGGCATCATTGTCTCTAATCACGGGGGCCGGCAGCTGGATGGCGGAATCTCCTCCTTACAGGCTCTGGAAATGGTGACTTCTATTATTGGAGACAAAACGACCATTTTATTCGACAGTGGCATCCGGAGGGGGGCAGATGTTTTTAAGGCTATGGCGCTGGGAGCTCAAGCGGTTCTTGTGGGCCGTCCTTATGTTTATGGGTTGGCACTTGCCGGAGCTGAAGGCGTTCAGGAGGTGATAAAAAATTTGCTGGCAGATATTGATCTTACACTTGGCCTTGCTGGTTGTAGTTCCTGGAAAGAGGTAACCCGCAAAAATTTAGTCAGGTCGTGAATGATCATCCACGCAGGATCACATCGCAAACATAATTGACTGTAATTCATGTCGTGGTGCTGGCCAGGATGTTGTTGGTTCAGCAAATCAAATTAACTCAAAATACCAGGTATATCGATGCTCGCAAAAGATGTTGTTCAAATAAGCGCGGATGTGGTGGTGGTAGGCGCCGGGCTGGCCGGGCTAGTAGCCGCCATGGAGCTGTCTGAAGCAGGCAGGAAGGTTATCATTGTAGAGCAGGAAAGTCGGCAAAATTTGGGCGGACAGGCATTTTGGTCTTTCGGTGGCTTATTCCTGGTTGATACCCCTGAACAAAGAAGATTAAGGGTGCGCGACTCGTTTGAACTGGCCCTCCAAGACTGGTTCGGAACCGCGGGTTTCGATAGAATGGAGGACCATTGGCCCAGGAAATGGGCGGAAGCCTATGTTGGCTTTGCTGCGGGAGAAAAAAGATCCTGGCTTTATAAAAAAGGAATGCGTTTCTTTCCTGTGGTAGGCTGGGCAGAAAGGGGTGGTTACGGGTCGATAGGACATGGCAACAGTGTCCCCAGGTTTCATGTGACCTGGGGAACAGGCCCCGGAGTGCTAGAGCCTTTTAGATGGCGAGTGCTGGAAGCGGAAAAACGCGGTTTGGTTGCCCTTCACTTCAGACACAGGGTAACTGAACTTAATTCGACAGGAGGTGTGATAGTAGGAGTAGAAGGAGAGATACTGGAACCAAGCGAGATGGAGCGCGGAGTTATAAGTTCCAGGTCTGTTGTTCGACATTTTAAAATCAGGTCACAATCGGTAATTGTTACTTCCGGTGGCATTGGCGGCAATCATGAACTGGTTCGCCAGAACTGGCCTGCCAGGTTGGGCAAACCACCCGCTCAAATGCTAAGCGGTGTTCCGGATCATGTTGATGGAAAAATGCTTGCCATTACAAAAGCAGCGGGTGCAAGCATCATCAACCTTGACAGGATGTGGCACTATACCGAAGGCATCAGGAACTGGAATCCGGTCTGGAGCAATCATGGCGTCCGCATACTGCCAGGCCCTTCCTCGCTTTGGTTCAGCGCGACGGGAAAACGTTTCCCTGTTCCATTGTTTCCAGGTTTCGACACCCTGGGAAGCCTTCATCATATCATGCAAACCGGTTATGACTATAGTTGGTTTGTGCTTACCCAAAAGATCATCCGGAAAGAATTTGCCTTGTCGGGGTCGGAACAGAATCCTGACCTCACAGGCAAAAGCTGGCGCAAAACACTCGGCCGTGCATTTGGAGAGAAGGCGCCCGCACCGGTAGAAGCATTCAAAACCAATGGCGTTGATTTTATTGTCAAAAGCAATCTCGCCGACCTCGTACAGGGAATGAATGCCCTTACCGGGTCCCCGCTTATTGAATTCATCGATCTGGAACGTGAATTAAAAGCACGTGACCGCGAGATGGATAACCCTTTTAGTAAAGACATGCAAATAACTGCTGTAAACGGCGCGCGCCGTTACCTCGGAGACAGGTTGGTACGTACGGCAAACCCTCACAAAATACTTGACCCTTCTTCAGGGCCATTGATTGCAGTTAGACTGAACCTACTCACCCGGAAAACTCTTGGAGGGTTGCAAACCAATTTATCAGGAGA
>JBBJOD010000040.1:0-15624 GCA_037721715.1 Chitinophagaceae bacterium
AGTTCGATTGTGTTTTTTCGCCTGGCAGCATTCCGGTTGCTTACCTAAAAACTTCGCTTCCGAAGGTGATGTACATGGATGCTACATTTGATTGTATGTTAGACTATTATGAGCCATCTTCTGACCTCTCATCCGATATCATACGACAGGGCCATGAGTTGGAAAAGCAGGCACTGGATTCATGCGCGCTCGCAATTTTCTCATCGGACTGGGCGGCGCAGTCAGCCATCAATTATTACGGAACCAGTCCTTCAAAGGTAAAGGTTGTACCATTCGGCGCAAACTTTGACGTGGTTAATTCAGAACCACAGGTTAAGGATATCATTAACATCAGGGATAAACATACCCTAAAAATTTTATTCAATGGGGTTGATTGGCTGAGGAAGGGGGGCGATGTTGTATTATCAACGGTGGATGAATTAATAAAAAGGGGCTTACAGGTAGAATTACATGTAGCCGGCCTTCACAGTATCCCGATTTCAAATATCCCCCATTTTGTAATAAATCATGGCTATCTAAAAAAAGGCATACCGGAAGAAAAGGAGGCGCTTGAAAACCTGTACAACACTTGTCATTTTCTATTCCTCCCTTCAAGAGCAGAAGCGTTCGGATGTGTGTTTTGTGAAGCCAGTTTATTCGGGATGCCGTCCATTTCAAGAAAAACCGGTGGTGTACCAACATCAATTATTAATGGTAAAAACGGGTTCGCACTTGATCAATCTGCCGGAGTAAATGATTATGCAGACCTGATCTGCGATTTGTTCCTTGATAAAGATAAGTATACGGCATTAGCAGAATCGTCTTACGAGGAATACAAGAACAGGTTAAATTGGAAAACAGCCGGAGAATCGCTTACACAATTAATGGAGCAACTTTAATGAGGATGTAGATCACTTACCTGGTAATCTTATTAATAAATCTAAACAGAAACATAATAGCTACTCAATGTGCCGTATCACTGTCATTACATCATTGTATAATTGTCAGCAATACCTAAGGGGGTATTTCGAAGCAATCAAGAAAATAGAAAATAAGGACGAGATTGAGATTTTGTTAATCCATAATTCGCCAACAGATGAAGAGATGGCCATTGTAAATGGTTTTCTCTCGGAAATGACTTTTATCCGCCATATTATTATCGAGAGAGAAGGTTTGTATGCAACCTGGAACAGGGGAGTTGCCCTTGCAAAGGGAGATTACATCACTACCTGGAATGTGGATGACGTACGCCTTCCAAATTCACTCAGAGAACAGGCAGACTCGTTAGACAACAATAGCAGGGCCGCACTTTCATATGGTGACTTTATCATAGTCAACAACTATGGCAGTACAAATGGAAAGCAAGTTAACGAGCCCCAATTTGATCCTTCTAACCGTACTTTTTATAGGCAACATCATATCGGTTGTTTCCCCATGTGGCGAAAAAGTATACACGAAACAATTGGTTATTTTGATGAACAATTCAGGCTGATTGCTGACCTCGATTTCCAAATACGTATTGCAAGAAAATATCGGTTGATAAAAATTAGTACTCAATTAGGCTTCTACCTGGAAGGAACACCTGCTAACCTCAGCAGTAATTTTGATTTACAGGATAAAGAGCATACTGTCTTGCATTTGAGATTTGGAAATTTTAACTTGCTTTATTTTACACACCTTTTAAACGGGTTAAATAACTTCAAAGTCTTTAAGCATAAATGGTTTGGTGAATATCATAATCTTACAAGTTGGACCTCTCAAGATCGTTTTCAATATGCATCAAGGTTTCCGCTTGTACTGGTATCGGTGTTTAATTTTCCACGGCATTTTGCACGTCGATATTTAAAACCTTATTTCAGTAAATTGAATAAGAAGAATTTAACGGTAGCCTGATTAGTGATCCGGTCCGCCATCATTTTCAAAATTCAAGTAGCTGTCTAAAATGAATTCAGCATACGTACGATGATCAGCATAATTATACCCACTTTTAACAGGATTGATTCGCTACAAAAATGTGTCGATAGTGTCATCAGTCAGGCTTATGATGGCTTAGAACTAATAATAATTGATGATTTCTCCCAGGATGTAACTAAACCTTTTTTGTTGAAGCTGGCGGCCAACCATATATATGTGAAAGTTCACTTTAATGACATAAATCACGGTGTCAATTACTCAAGGAATCGTGGAATAGAAATGGCCACAAAGGAGTTTATATTATTTCTTGATAGTGATGATGAACTAGAGCAAGGCAGCCTTCTTCAGGTAAGAAATACTTTAATGGCTAACCCGGATACAAATCATTTTCTGTTTCTTGTTTCTGACCGCGAAAAAGAATTTAGCGGCACCACCCGTATAAAAACTATTCAGTACCCGGATTGGGTTACCGGTAAAGTTTCCGGTGATTTTACGCATGTTATATTAACGGCTATCATGAAAAAGTATTTGTTTTTCGAAGAGTTCAGGATGTTTGAACACCTAAATTGGTTACGGGTAAAAAAAGAGACCTCGCCCCAGTTATTGGTTCCTATAATTACAGCCCGTCGAGATAGGCATAGAAGTGACAGCTTGATTACATCCTCGAAATTGCAAAGTTTCGATGTTATCAGGGACAAGTTTCAATCGGAAAAATTTTTCTATTCAATGTATCATAAGGACCTTAAACTTTATAACCCCGGTTCGTTGAGCTATCCGCTGTTAAAAACAATCTTCCTTGGCGTGGCATGTGGCCACAAGCATGATTGCAAAACACTTATTCCCTACGCTGGCAAAATGCATATTAAATTATTGAGCGGCCTTGTAATGTTGTTGCCTTCTTCATTGCTACGGTATGGAGTAATCAGCTATTCAAATTCCAAAAGTCGGTAAGTAATAAAAGCAGTATACTGACATGATTAAAAATATTTGCAACTTTTACTTGACTCTAAAAGGTAATAAATTTATTAAGTGCAACGTTTGAGAATAGTTCAATGTTTTTTTACATTTGAAACAGGTGGTGCTCAGATATTGGCGCTTGAACTTGTAAACGAAATGTGTCATCACCACGATGTTTCTGTGGTAATTATCAACAACAGGTGGAACAAACGTTTACTCTCCCTGCTGGACAAGAGGGTAAAGGTCGTTCTAATTAACAGGAAAGAGGGAGCACGCAATCCCTGGCCTATACTTAAATTCAATTATGCCCTATTTAAAATAAATCCCGATATCATTCACTGCCACGAACCGAATGCAGTAAAACTTATCAAGGCAACTCGTGCCAAGGTTCTGCAAACGATCCACGATGTAGGCATCGCCGCAACCAATTATGGTTTATATAATATGCTGGTAGCGATATCGGATGCTGTTTATAAGGATGTAAAGTCGAAGTGCGATCTTGCGGTTAAGAAAATCTACAATGGCATTCCGATGGATTTGTTCAATAGAAGAAGCGATTACATGTTAGATGATTCGCAACCATTAAAAATTGTTCAGGTGAGCAGGTTGATGCATGATAAGAAGGGACAGGATATTTTATTACGCGCATTGCATGCTGTTGTTCATGAATATGGGTTTTCGAATTTTTCACTTGATTTTGTGGGTGGCGGAATTTCTTATGATTACCTGGTAGAACTTGCGAGCGAACTTGGATTAACGAAATTTGTAAATTTCACTGGAGAAAAGGAACGAAACTGGTTGTTTGATAATCTTTCAAATTACCATGTATTGATCCAGCCTTCCCGTTATGAAGGTTTTGGACTCACCATCCTGGAAGGTTTGGCAGCGGGTCTGCCAGTAATTGCCTCAGATATCGATGGACCTGCAGAAATCCTTGTAACAATACCAGGCGGATTTATTTTTGAGAACGAAAGTGTAGAAAGCTGTGCAAAAACCCTAATCCACTTAATCAACTTGTACAAGGATAATAAAATAAATGGCTTGATGAATGAATCAATTTCCCTTGTAAGAGACAAATATTCGATTAATACCTGCATGAAAGAATATGTAGCATTGTATTCCCGTTTAAAGAAGGATACTAAGGCTCAACCTGTTTTGTCGCTACTAAACGGTGGAGGATGAGTAGGTAATTTTAATACAAATATTTAAATTGAAGGATGGCCGTCAGCTTTCAGCAATAGGCTCTCAACGCAAAGAAGTTGCTTGCATGGATCTCCTGAGAGCTGATACCTGAAAGTAAAATCATTCCGTAGTTTTAAACTTAACATGACAGTAATTTGAGAATGAATTTTTTTCAATTTATATTGCAGGATTGGAAGGTGAACGCAGGTAATAGTAAAGGCAGGGTTGTATTACTTTTATTTAGAATTGCAAACTTTTGTTCCACACGCAAGTTTTATTATTATTTAGGACTTCCATACCTTATCTTTTATAAAATTGGAGTTGGTTGGTTTCTTACTATTGAAATTCCCTGGAATATAAAAATTGGTAGAAACCTGTCGTTGTTCCATGGACAGGCGCTTGTGCTTCATGAAGGCACGGTAATGGGAAGCAATTGCACTTTGCGGCATTGTACAACCCTCGGCAATAAGCAGCTAAAAGACGGAACCACCAGCAATGCTCCATTAATCGGTAATAATGTGGACATAGGAAGCAATGTCTGTATCATTGGTGACGTTATTATCAAGGACAACGTGAAGATAGGGTCAGGTGCCGTTGTAACTAAAAACATATCCGGTGATTGCACGGTCGTTGGAAACCCGGCGGTTGAGAAGAGAAGGGCTTTGGATAATATGACAGGAGTAACCGTTTAATAAGTGCTTCCTTTTTTACTGACTTAAAACAAATCATGATATCTATAGCTGTGAGCAGTTTGGAAAGAAATTTACATCAATGGTTCAAAAAAGAATACCTGTAATGCCCGTTAGAAGAATCTTAATAACCAGTCCTAGCTTAAACGTAAAAGAAAATGTCAGTGGCATTTCTTCTCTCGTAGCGGACATTTTAAATTACAGCCAATTTAAATTCCTTCATTTACAATTGGGCAGCAAAGACGGTTTCAAGAAAAACCTTGCCTGGGCAGGAAGCCAGTTAAGCGCTTTCATAAAGGTATTTTTAACCTCCATTTTCAGGAAGTATGAAATCGTTCATTTAAATGTAGGCCTGGAAAAGAATTCTATTATACGTGATTCGATGGTCTTCTTTATTGTTAAAGGTATTTTTAACAAAAAAGTAATACTGCATGTACATGGTGGTTTCTTCTTAATGAACGAGGCTAAAAGCAGGATGCTGAATTTCATGTTAAAGAAAATATTCAATAAAGCCGAAGCCGTTATTGTATTAAGCAATCTGGAAAAGGGTATCCTCGAAAAAAGATATGGTAATCTCTCATTTCATGTTTTTCCAAATGCGGTAGACATTGCTTCTATAAAAAACATGAATACAAGAGTCTCCAGTGAGAAAGTTAGATTCATTTTTATTGGCAGGATCATTAAAACAAAAGGGATTTATACGATCAGTGAGAGTATGAAGTACCTCTCAAAATACTTTGATCGTTTTTCTCTGAGCATTTTCGGCAATGGACCGGAAGTGGACGAATGGATAGCTTCTTTAAATAAGATTGAAGGCCTCGATTATACATACAACGGTGTTGTAGGAGGAAGCGATAAGTGGAAAGCTTTATATGGGGCTGATGTATTTTTACTGCCTGCTCTTCACAGTGAAGGAATGCCCATTGCCATGCTTGAAGCAATGGCTGCCGCTTGTGTAGTGGTTGTTACTGACGTTGCCTCCATTAAAACTGTCATAAAAGACTATAGCAATGGGATACTGCTTTCAGAAAGTTCGCCTGAACAACTGGCATCAGTAATGGAAAAGTTGATTTTGGGTAAGGCGGACAAGGAACTGATTGGCCAGAATGCTATGCAGTATGTGCAAAATAACCTTTCACTTCCTAATTACATTCATAAGCTGGAGGATCTTTACATAAGTATATCATGACAACCGCTTCAATGAATAAGACCGCTGTGAACAAATTGACAAATATGAAGACCTATAATATTCTTGGTTACAATGTTTTTGCCGGAAATGTAGAGGATTGGGATCTGAATAAAAAAACATTGATCAATACTTTCAGCCCCAATTCTTACGGGCTTGCTCTAAAAGACATGTTCTTCAAAAAGGCATTGCTTAATACAGACATACTTGTTTTAGATGGCATTGGCATTGCGTTGGGTTCAATGTTGATACATGGAAAAAACATTGGAAAGATTGCCGGCCAGGATTGTTTTGACCACCTCATGGATCAGGCAAATAGTAAGGGATGGAAAGTTTTTTTTCTTGGCTCTTCTGTGAGCACACTGCAAAAAATTGTTGCAAGGTTGAAGGTAGAATACCCGAATGCATCAGTGGCTACTTATTCACCTCCATTTAAACAGGTATTTTCAGATACTGATAATAAACACATGGTAGATGCAATCAACGAGTATACACCGGATGTATTGTTTGTAGGTATGACGGCTCCTAAGCAGGAAAAATGGGCCTACCAGCAACATCAAATGGTAAATGCCCGTATCGTTTGCACAATTGGTAATGTTTTTGATTGGTATGCAGGAGTTAGTAAAAGACCGGCACAACTTTGGGTAAAATTGCGGCTTGAATGGCTGGTTCGAATCTTTTTACGGCCTGAGATATTCCGGCGCAATACCAAGAACCAATTAATGTTCGTAAGAGATCTGTTTGCATATAAGTTTCGGTTAAAAAAAAATTATTAACATGGTAAAAGTTGCTTTGATTGGCGCCGGAAAAATGGGAATTTCTCATCTTTCAATATTAGGTGCTCATCCCAATGTTCAGGTGGTAGGTGTTAGCGATACTTCAAAAATGGTCGTTGATGTCTTTAAGAAATACTCTGCATTTCCCTGCTTCACTGATTATGAAGAAATGCTTGATAAAACAAGACCTGAAGCCGTTTTTGTTGCTGTTCCAACAAAGTTTCATGCCAGTATGGTAAAGAGAGTCATGGAGTATGGAAATCACGTTTTTGCCGAAAAGCCACTGTGCCTAACACCTGAAGAAGGGATAGACCTGGTTGATATCGCTGCCAGTAAAAATCTCGTAAACCAGGTAGGATACCATAATAAATTCATAGGTACATTCCAGGAAGTAAAAAGAATCATTGATTCTGGGTACCTGGGTGAACTTTCCCATTTCACCGGTGAATCGTACGGACCGGTGGTAATACGCGCCAAACAGGAAACCTGGCGTTCTGACCCGGCCGAAGGTGGTGGTTGCCTGATGGATTATGCATCACATGTTATAGATCTGATCAACTACCTGCTTGGACCCATTACAAAGGTAAGAGGGTCTTTATTGAAGTCTTTTTACTCTAAAGACGTAGAAGATGCTGTTTATTCTTTATTGGAACTTTCAACCAAATTAACCGGGGTGTTGTTAGTTAACTGGAGCGATGAAACGTATAGGAAGATGTCTACTTCCATCACTATAATAGGGAGTAAGGGAAAAATAATATGTGATGCAAATGAACTAAAAATTTACTTCAAAACCTCCGATTGTCCTGCAGGATACACCAAGGGATGGAATGTAAAATACATTACCGACCTCACTCAACCAGTAGAATTTTATTTAAGAGGTGAAGAGTACACTGCCCAGATAGACTACTTTATCAATGCCATTGAGAAAAAAGTGCCTAACACCATCAATAATTTTCAAAGTGCCAGCCATACCGATAAAGTGATTTCATTAATAAAAAACAGCATAAACAATTAAAATGGAACGTATACTTTTTGGTGATAACCAATTCTTTGCTGTAAATCACATCTCCGATGAAAAGTCAAGGGCGCAGTCAATGAAGTTTAAGAATGACCAGGCTATTATAAAAACACTTGATTATGCCATGGATGCAGGCATACACACATTCATGTGTACCACACACGACAGAATTGCAAACATTTGTGATTATGTAAGGGAACATCCGGAAAAGTACAGGAACTTCAAAATTAACCCATGTATGCCGTATGCGCATAAATATGCAAACGCTGTTACAGAACTTGGCATAGCCGGCACGTTAAAACAATATGTTCCCGGGAACTTGTTTGGATCACTTTTCAAAGGCGGCGTGGCTTATTTTTCAAAAGACTACCTGTCTATCATGGAACTGATGATTGATGCAGAGATGAAAATGTTTAAAAATATTGAAACGCCGGTAATATTCCTGCAGAATGTTATAACAGATCTTTTGTTGGGTTTAGGAATGACGGATTTTTTGAAAGGTTTTCATGACTATGTACAAAAAAAATACAACGCGGAAGCTGGCTTCATAACCATGAACATGCCCAAACTTCTGGCAGTGCTTGAGAGTGTTAACATTACCAACCCGATTATTTGTTCATCCATAAACAAAGTGGGTTTTAGAATGTCTGGAGGAAGGGAGGCATATGAAGAAGTATTACAAACTAAGAAAGTACGAGCTATCGCCATGCAGGTTCTTGCAGCCGGGGCCATACATCCGAGGGAAGCGATCGAGTATATATGTAACCTTCCAAATATTGAATCTGTATTATTTGGAGCTTCTTCCAAGGCCAACATACGTGAAACTGCTTTATTGATCCAGGAATTTGATCAGCTCCAGAAAGTGGTAAGGCCTGCTGTAAGTAATATTGATTGATTAGAATAGTTTTAATCAGCTGGTATTGTCCAGCATTAAAACAACGGGGCTTCCAGTTAACGTTTTATCAATCGGGCCTGCTGGCCAGCCCATTCTGAAGATAGTTTCGACGGTGCTAGTCTCAGCCATTCTTTTACTCCGAATGCTGGCTGATGCTTACAAGGGTTAAACCTATAAAAACGGTTCAGCCCTTTGAAACAACATTTGAGTGCCAGACACCCTGCATTAAATTCAATTTTTATATCTCTCATAAGTAAGTACGCTTCAAACTGGGGTATACTGGTTGGCATTTTTCAGTAATTAATAGCTTGTAATCAATGAATAGTCGTTTCTTGCGCCATTTGCAATTAATTCTTGCAGCACTAGATCTGCTTTCTATAAATGCCGTTTTTTTTGCAGCGGTCTTTATAGTGAATCATAATTTTTTTAATGATGATTTTCTTAGGATCTTCTTCGACCCGACAGCTATTAACCCATACTTCGGATTTATACTGACTATTGCCTGGTCGGCTATTATTCTGTTAGGTGGCTTGTATCATGAGAAGTATGTACTGTCCTTTGAACTTTTTACAAAGCGCTCTATGCATGCCTTTGTTTATTTCTTATTGCTTGTAAGTATTTACACACTCTTCTTCGAAGCCGAGATGAAAGGATTTATCATGCTGGTGTTGGGTAGTATATTGATATCACTTGGGTTTAACCGGTTTCTTTACCTTGCCATTTACCATTACTTTAAAACCAAGGAATACCTCATTAACAAAGTGGTGGTCATCGGTTACAATAACCTGTCAAAGAAACTTGTCAGTTACCTGGAAGAGGACGGCATCAACAAGGAAATTATTGGCTTTTGTGAAGAGTACGAAAATATAAATGAACTTTCTCATTACCCAATTTTGAGTAATGTAAGCGATGCGGTAAACGTGTGCAAAAAATACGGAGTCACCGAAATTTATTCTACCATCGCTCCTGAGCACAATCCGAGTATTTACCAATTAATACATATGGCCGACCAGGAATGTATTCGCTTCAAAATTGTGCCCGATATCGGGTTCTTTGTTAAACGGCAAGTTCATATTGATTACCTCAAGGAGATGATTGTAATTTCCATGCGCAACGAACCACTGGAAGATTTAGGTAACAGGATTCGCAAGCGGTTGTTTGATATCTTCGTCAGCTCAATGGTAACAGTTTTTATCCTTTCCTGGCTAATACCAATAATAGCCATTCTTATACGGCTCGAATCGAGGGGGCCTGTGTTTTTCACCCAACCCAGAAGCGGCAAGGAGAACAAGAGTTTCCCCTGCCTTAAATTCAGGAGCATGCGTGTAAATGAGAAAGCGAATGAGCAACAGGCAACAAAAAATGATTCGAGGGTTACACGCATAGGAAAATTTCTTAGAAGAACCAGCCTGGATGAATTTCCCCAGTTTCTGAATGTTATCAGGGGAGACATGAGTATTGTTGGTCCACGGCCGCATATGTTGAAGCATACTGATGATTATTCAAGGATTATCGGTCAGTATATGGTTCGCCAGTTTGTAAAACCAGGAATTACCGGCTGGGCACAAATCAAAGGTTTCCGCGGTGAAACTAAAAACCTGGATCAAATGAAAAACAGGGTGGAGCACGATCTGTGGTATATGGAAAATTGGAGCTTGATGCTGGATCTTAAAATCATCTTTATTACAGTTTTTAATACATTGAAAGGCGAAAAGAACGCTTTTTAATGTATCACTCCCTGCTTATAATCGTCATCCTATGAATGAAAAAATGGACTGTACTTTATATTACAACAAAAAAACAGCCACCCTTCATCTCAAACAAATTTTCACCGGTTTTTTTGAATTGGAAAGAAAGGGTTTTTTACATCTGAAATTAGAGCACAGGGATTGGTTGCCGGAGAACTACACAGAAAATTTATTGCTGGCGGTTATAAATAATAAGTACAAGGTTTTATACGATGTAAATGATGGCTTTAACTGGCTATGGACCAATACAGAGAAGAATTTGCAGTTTTTTAAAGAGACCTTGTCGGAAAAGGCAGATTTCTATTTCAAAAGAAGTTTTAATAACGAGCTCTTAAAATACGTGCCTGATGGAAATTCATGCAAGTACTATCCGCTTGGTCTGAATTATATCGTGTCTAGTAAATCAAACCGAATGGAAAGCAAACAGTTTGACTTTAAGAGCTGGGCAAAATACCAGATTAAATCAAATAAAGTTTTTGCCAGGATGTTGAAAGCAGAGGATTTGTCGCTATACGACCTGAGCAATTATGAATATTTCCCCATTTCTCAGAATAAGGAGCCAAAGATATTATTTTTAACCCGTGTTTGGGACCCTGGCCAGATACAGAAAGATAAAATGGAGGACAACGAACTTTATGTAAATAATGTTCGGGACCTGAATGAAATCAATGAAGCACGTGTTCAAACAATCCTGGAATGCAGGAAGCTTTTTGGTAAGCAGTTTACCGGCGGACTTTCTCGTGACAAGCTATCTCTTGAAAAATATCCCGAACTAATAGTGCCTCCCGAAATGACTCATAGGAAAAATTATTTAAGTCTGGTAAAGCAATCAGACATTTGCATTGCAACAACAGGCCTCCATAAATCAATCGGTTGGAAATTCGCCGAATATATTGCAGCAGCCCGTGGCATAATTTCAGAGAAATTGCACTACGAATTACCAGGTAATATATCTTCCCCTACAAATTATCTTGAGTTTTCCACCGTCCGGGATCTGTTGAATAACATAAGCTTACTATTAAACAATCCTGAAACACTTAGAAAAATGATGCTAGACAATTACCAGTATTATAATTTATATGTGAAACCTGAAAACATAGTACTTAACTCATTGCTGACAGTACGGGCTAACACTTAGCAATAACTATTGTTGTATTTAGTTTAAGATTGTTTATCAATTCTTTGTCAATTTTGTTACTTAAAGCATCGAGTAATTGAAAATAATGCTGAAACTTTTGCCTCAAATTCAAATTCAAGGTTTTAAATTAGAAAGAAACTGAAGCCAAATAATCAAATGACTGATCGCATACCACAGACTCCTCCCGTTATTAAACGACTGGACAATGAAGAAGGCCGGCCGTTGTGGTCGGTTATGATTCCTACCTACAATTGTATCAGGTACTTGCGTAATACCATTGAAAGTGTTTTGTTGCAGGACCAGGGGCCAGACAAAATGCAGATCGAAGTGGTTGATGACTTCAGTACAGACGGAGATGTTGCTGCAATAGTAGCTGAATACGGCAAGGGGAGGGTAGGATTTTTTCAACAGGAACAGAATAGAGGAAGCCTTCGTAATTTCGAAACCTGTTTAAACCGGTCTAAAGGAAAATGGGTTCACCTGTTGCATGGCGATGATGCAGTGAAACCGGGATTCTACCAGGAGATTAAATACCTTTTCAACAATTTTCCGGAAGCTGGGGCAGCATTTACCAAATATGTTCATATTGACGATATGAATGTTGAGTTAGAACCAGGGAAAGACAAAATATTAGAAGAGCCTGGTATCATTGAAAATTTTCTGCTAACGATTGCAACCGGCCAAAAGCTTCAACCGCCTGCGATCGTGGTTAAGAGAAGTGTATATGAAAAGTTAGGAGGATTTTTTGCGGTGCATTATGGAGAAGACTGGGAAATGTGGATAAGAATAGCCGCTAACTTTCCTGTTGCTTATTCTCCAAAATGCCTTGCTTTATATAGGGCGGGCCATGCAACAAATATCACAAGCCGCTCTCTATCATCCGGTCAGAATATCAAAGACATAAACCGGGTAATCGACATAGTACAGGATTACCTGCCTGCAGAAAGAAAAGAGGAAATTAGAAAAAATGCAAAAAGAAGTTTTTCGATTCATTATGCCAGGTCGTCAACAGCTATCTATCCGCTAGATAAGAAGGTGGCTTTTGTTCAGGCAAGGGGCGCGCTAAGAATGCAGTTGAACTTGCAATCATTTTATTGGGTAGTGAGATTGTATATGATGCATATTGCATCATTAGTCGGTTACAGGCACCGAAAATCGTAACCTGAATCTACATTGTTCGTCAATTATTTCTGTCTATCGACTTAAATTTTGAAAATGCTTACTTTGTAAAAATTATTTTAACGGTACATCATGACGGAGAAACAAGTACATTGGGACTGGGAGATCAAATCACAAACTACCTGGTTAGGCGCCAGCTGGAAAGAACTTTATTCATTCAAAGACCTTTTATTCCGCCTGGTTAGAAAGGATTTCCTGGCGTCTTATCAGCAAACGTTGCTGGGTCCGTTTTGGGCAGTGCTGCAGCCCATATTAACGGTATTAATCTATGTGCTGGTATTCAATAAGGTGATGAGCGTCTCTACACAGGGTATACCACCTTTCCTGTATTATCTTATTGGCATTACGCTCTGGAACCTTTTCTCTGATATTTTCCAGTATACCTCTATCACCTTCACTGCAAATGCGTACATCTTCAGCAAGGTTTACTTTCCACGTATCATTACACCACTTGCTGTTATGTTGCTCCATGGCATTAGGTTTCTTATTCAATTGTTGTTGCTGATAGGTGTGTTATTATACTATTACTTTACAGGAGAAGTGGAATTATTACCTGTCAACGCGTTGCTGGCAATACCGACAGTTATCATTACAGCAGGCATAGGCCTAGGTTCCGGTTTAATTTTTTCAATCATTACCGCAAAATACAGGGATCTTCAAAACATGATCCAACTGATCATTCGCCTGTTAATGTTTGTTTGCCCGATTTTTTATTCTACAGCTATGGTTCCGGCAAAAATCAAATGGATCGTTTTACTGAACCCGCTGTCTTCACAATTTGAAATGTTCCGTTATGCCTTTATAGGTATAGGTGAAACTTCATTGCTGCCGTTCCTATATAGTACCCTTTTCATGATTGCGCTGGTAGGATCCGGTGTATTGTTGTTTAACAAAATGGGAGATAAATTAATAGACGTTATTTGATATTAAGTTATTATGTCAGACATTATTATTCAAGCTGAAAATATTTCGAAATTATACCGCCTTGGTGCACTTGGGACTGGTTCTCTTAAGCAGGACATAACCATGTGGTGGGAAACGAAGGTGTTAAAAAAAGAGAATCCATTTTTCAAGACTGACAATTCCCTTCCGGAAGAAGCCATTAATAGCAACTACCTGTGGTCGTTAAAGAATGTAAGTTTCGACATCAGGGAAGGAGAAGTATGGGGCATAATTGGTCATAATGGAGCCGGTAAGTCTACCCTGTTGAAAATATTGTCGCGTATTATCCGGCCAACTGAAGGTGTAGTAAGGGGAAGAGGAAAAATTAGCAGCCTATTGGAAGTAGGTACCGGCTTTGACCAGCAATTATCAGGTAGAGAAAATATATTCATCAGCGGCTACATGCTGGGGATGAAAAAAAATGATATACGTCGGAAATTCGATGAGATCGTAGATTTTTCAGGCGTAGAGCAGTTCCTGGATACACCTGTAAAAAGGTACTCTTCCGGAATGTATGTACGACTCGCATTTGCTGTGGCGGCACACCTTGATCCGGATATCCTTATTGTTGATGAAGTGTTAGCGGTAGGGGACTCAGAATTTCAGAAAAAGTGCCTCGGTAAAATGAAAGAGGTTTCTACCCAAAAAGGTCGTACCATTCTCTTTGTGAGCCATAGTATGCAAGCAATTAATATCCTCTGCGAAAAATCTATCTGGCTGCAAAAAGGCAAAGTGGTAGCTAACGGTGATACACACACGGTTGTTAGCAATTACCTAAGTGCCTACCAGCGAAAATTACTTAAACAGGAATGGGGACTCACAGAGGATGCGCCGGGAAATGTATTTATAAAAATGATTTCGGTTGAATTAATACCGCAACTTAAGGATCCTTTAGACCACATAGATATACGTACACCACTAACCGTCAAATTTCGATTTAAAAACAATACCAGCAACGCTAACCTGGTAACAGGGCTGCACCTGTTTACACAATCGGGGGAATGCATTTTTGATGTATCCTGTAACCCGGGAGTTTTTAACGAAGGCATTGTTGAAGGCGAATGTAATATCCCCGGCAATTTTCTAAACGACGGATCTTATTACTTCTCGCTTATATTTATGAAAGACGTTTCCAGGACTTTATTTTACTTCGAGGAATGCCTGCATTTTGACATGGAGGATTTTCGGGAGAATACAAACTCGTTTGTCAAGTGGCAGGGGTACGTCCGGCCCAATTTTCCGTTTAAACTCAAACAAGCAAATAACCTGGTTGCCGTCATGTAACAGGTATGTATCAAATTACGTATTAATATACCTGTAATTGTGGTTAATAAATTCCCTTCATACATTATTCAACATATTCAGCTTGACAGTTGCCAAAATGGTCTAGCGCTTCCCTTAATAAATGAAAATGGCTATTACCTTGTATTCTGGTGGAAGCAGGTACCGTTGGGGCAACTCTATATCGAACGTGGCGTTGAGCCTGCAAGTGATCTACTTCGAAATGATATCTATGGTGCAATCAAACCTGCTGTTGAAGCATATTCATCAGAAAAGGAACTTACCAGCCTGGGCTTTAAAGAAGCTTTTCTGGCGCACGAAGAAAGAGGCCTGTTTAAGATAATGAATAAGGTCCTGTTAAATTACCTTACCCCATCGGTGCCCGCCTCTGTTGGTATTTCAGTAGTAATATGCACCCGAAACCGGGCTGTTAGTCTACAACGATGCCTGATTTCGCTAATGGGGCAAAAGTGCATCCCGGCAGAAATAATTGTTGTTGACAACGCACCAATTGATGAAACTACAAAGGAAGTGGTAGAGAAATTTACAAGCGTTGTTTACTACAGGGAACCGAGGCTGGGATTAGACATCGCCAGGAACAGGGGCGCAAAGCAGGCAAGCCATCCCGTTGTAGCATATGTAGATGACGATGTTATTGTACATCCTTATTGGTCTCTCAGAATTTGGGAATCGTTTATCGACAAAAATGTGGCAGCAATGACAGGCCTGGTAATCGCCAC
>JBBJOD010000041.1:0-15604 GCA_037721715.1 Chitinophagaceae bacterium
TATAGGCCGGATGAAATAAGAATACAGTTGCTATTAATTTC
Organism: Chitinophagaceae bacterium; assembly: GCA_037721715.1. GTDB lineage: Bacteria > Bacteroidota > Bacteroidia > Chitinophagales > Chitinophagaceae > JADCRZ01. The sequence continues at coordinate 42 of JBBJOD010000041.1, forward strand.
TCCTGCCGAAAAAGATGGCCTTGTAAGATTAAAAATGATATGGAATAGTTACAGGTCATCCCTTCCTTATTGGGCGCTTGTTATAAGTCCTTTCTTCGACGAGGAAGAATTACCTTTCAGGCCGTCCAAACAGATATTCGACATGATGCAACGCGAGGCGGATATAGGTTACGTCGTAACAACTGATGCTGCTTCAGAGTCCTCCGACCAGGTTATTGTAAAAGCTCCTGCTTACCTGAAAGACGTTCAAAAACCAGGCAGTCAAACAGTGAAATTTTACCAGGTATCGGAACAAGGCGTAAACGAAGAAAATCAATTTGTATCGCGGCCTCTACATTTAAAATCGATATGGATGATGAACGATGACCTGAACCTCGTAATAGCCGGTTCAAGCAATTTCACTTCAGCCGGTTTCGGATTAGGCAGAAGAACCAACTACGAGGCCAACCTGGTATATACGGTCTCCGCGATTAAAAATAAAAAGGCCGCGACATTATTGGGAGAGGCACATCCGGAAGGTGAAAAAATTGACGAAAATCTCATGGTTTTCCAAAAGCGGCCAAATGAAGATGAAGCAGCAGAGTCTGCCTTGGTGTTGCTGCTTCCGCCCTATCTCGGCGAAGCGGTAATCAAGAGAAAAGATGACCGGTATGTACTGGAACTTCAGTTCTTCGTCGACACCTACGAAAGGCCTGAAGGACTGGAAATATTTTACGAAAAAAATCAACAAACTGTATTGCTGATAGATGGAGACCAATTGCCTGAACGGGAAGAAAAATTCCCTATAGAATGGGCCGATGCATTACCTCCAAATTTCCTGCTTGTTAAATGGAACGAATCAAATGGCTTTGCCTTCTGGCCCGTTATTGTTGAAAGCGTTTCCATTTTACCCGTGGCCGAAGATTTACGCGATCTCTCATTGGAAGCATTGCTGATAGTAATAGGATCCAAACAGCCCTTGTACCGCTTGTTGAAAAGAATCGAAAGACTAAAACAATCAAAAAAGGAAATCCTTGAATCTGAAAAAATTATCGACGTTCATAAATTAGTAGATACAGCAGGATTTATACTGCAAAGGACCAAGCGCGTCTCCTACGCCTTAAATGCACTAAGAATTCGCCTGGAAAAACCGGTTTTCACAAAAGAGTCGTTGGAATGGAGGCTTAACGGTCCCATCGGGGCAAAGGCCTTAGCGGACGCCATAAAAAAAGAAGCGCGCAGCAATGAAGAGAAATTATTTCTTATAGCAGAACTATCGCTGGAACTCTCCCGCGTAAAGCCCCAAACCTCAAATGTCACGTTAAAAAAGAAAGAGGTCCTGGCTGCCGTCAAAGAAGTATTAAACAAGCTTTATTTCGATTTGGCCGGAAATTTTCCCAGCGACAAATCTTCCATAACAGATTATTCCTTAATCGCCATTAAAAAAGCCATCCATGAACTATCCTAGTAGTGATTTCATCAATTTGTATGTGAAAGACAGGATTAGTGAAGAAGATGCCAACCGGCAAAGTAAAACAGTTCGAGCCATATTGGAGCGTTTCAATAACCAACCCGGCTTAATACTCGCCGATGAAGTCGGCATGGGGAAAACTTTTGTTGCGCTTGCAGTCGCGGTTTCCGTGTACATGAACGTGAAAAGGCCAACAGTGATCATGGTTCCCCCAAACCTCATTGAAAAATGGAGGGCAGATTTTACCTTATTCCGGGATGCATGCATCGGTGACCAGGAGACCCGGAACCAGCTCTACTGCAGCATTGCAGCAAGGCCGGAAGAGTTATTAAACTTGTTGGAAGAATCAGGAGAAAGACAATCCGCCATCATTTTTCTAAAACATGGCGCGCTGTCCAGGAAAATGGGTGACGGGTTTATTAAACTAGCCATAATACAGCGGGCTATTTTCAGGCGAAGAAATATTGATGATATTTATTTATCGATAGGAAAATATGCGGGCGAACTAATTGAAAAGAAATACATCGAAAACCGCAACAAGAACATCGATATCTGGAGGCTATTGCTGGATGCATCGCCGGCAAAATGGAAAGCCATTTTGGTTAAACACCAGTTTTGTGAACCTGGTGATGGCGAACCCGTTCCCAAATCCTTTATAAATGAGCTAAAGAAAATAAACTCCGGTGAACTCGATAACTTGTTTAAACATCTCGTGGAAAAAATGCCTTTACGTGCTTCGACAAATACCACTCAGCGGTTGAAGGATGTTCGCAATTTTCTAAATGAAGAAGCCGTTAAAATATGGAAACGTTGCCTGGTTAAAATAAAACTCGATCTACCATTATTAATATTCGATGAGGCACATCACTTAAAAAATTCACACACACAATTAGTCACCAAGCTTTTCCATGAACCTGTGGCTGAGGAAGAAGCCGGCATGCTATCCGGGCAATTTGACCGAATGTTGTTTTTAACTGCTACCCCCTTTCAATTAGGGCATCATGAATTACTCAATGTATTAAAACGCTTTTCTACTATTAACTGGCACAGCGAGTATAAGATTTCCATGACTTCATCTACATACAAAGAAGAGCTGGAAGATCTGCATAAAAAATTAGACATGTCCCTGGTCTTTGCGCGCAGGCTCGATGCCAGTTGGGGCAACTTAACTCCGCGGGATCTTTGCATTAATGACCAAATTTATACAGATACGATGGTTTGGTGGAATTTTATTATCGCCAATGACACACATATGAATTTTCATGTCCAAAAGGTCATTAGCGATTATTTGACTGCCAGGGAAAAACTGAAAAGCGTGGAGCCCATCCTACAGAAATACGTGATTCGTCATTTAAAGCCAAGGATGATGCTTTACAGCTCTAAGCTGGTACCGAGACGGATTGCCCTACCGGGTAATTGTATCTTGAACGGCAATCGCCCTGATCCTCTTCAGTCTGTCGGACTAGAAGTGACCAAAGAAGCGATGCTTTCCTTTCTACTCGCTGCAAGATTGACAACAATTCAACAGGATAAACGCCCGGTGTTTGCGGAAGGACTTGCATCGAGTTTTGAGGCTTTTCGATTAACCAAAGAGGCGCGAATAAAAAGAAGGCAGATGGTGTTCATAGACGTAGATGATGACGATACGGGTGAATTGGAACAAGTCAATGATCCGGTGGCAACATGGTACCTCGATCAATTAGACGAATCACTAGAGCACTCCTTAACCTCAGGAAGCCATCATCCCAAAATCAAACCAACCGTAGATAAAGCCATTGATCTATGGAGCAAGGGTGAAAAGGTTTTGATTTTCTGTCAATAGATCGCGACGGGAAAGGCGTTGAGAAAATATATCTCGAATGAGATGAGGGTGCAAATCATGAAACATGGAGCAATAAAATTTAATTGTAATGAGAAAGATGTCTTTTCACATCTTGAGGATACCGGGAACCGTATAACTAAAACTAATTCTGCTTCACACCAGCGATGCGAACAAATTCTAACTGATTTGCTTAATGACTTTCCAGCTTTGGTTTATTTGACAACTGATATTTTAGCTGCTGTTTTCCGTTACATGAAAACTCCATCTTTCCTTGTACGCTTTGCAGCAAAATCACGAGGTCAGTCGGAAGAGGATTGGATCGATCAATCCTTCAACTCGGAAGATGAATCCGGCGTAACCCTAAAGGAAACCATCAGGAGCTTCTTCAAATTCCTTAACAACCGCACGGAGGATCGTGATTCATTCATTGACGCATTAAAATCTATTCAACCCGGGGGAATAAAAACAAAGGACGTAACGGAAGCATTTGCAAATGATGAGTTACCAGATGAAACCGAAAATATCATAATGGCAAACGTGCGCCTCTGCTACGGCGCAACGAACCACGAAACCAGGCAAAAACTAATGAAGACATTCAACACGCCATTCTTCCCTGATATTCTTATTACCAGCAGTGTGATGTCAGAAGGTGTAGATCTTCAACTCAACTGTCGCCATATTATTCATCATGACCTTTGCTGGAACCCCAGCACACTGGAACAACGAACCGGCCGGGTTGACCGTATCGGGGCAAAATCTGAGAAATTGGGGAAATCTATAAATGTATATATTCCCTATCTTTCTGAAACCCAGGACGAGAAGATGTACAAAGTGGTGATGGAAAGGGAACGATGGTTCAACATAATAATGGGTGAGAAGTATAAAGTAGATGCCGCCACTACGGATAAGTATGCTGAACGAATTGCTTTACCGGATGAGTTGTCAAGGGAACTTTCGTTTAAGCTGGAGGTGTTATGATAAACTACCTATGAGCGAATCCAGCGATTACCAGCAATATAGAATATTATTACTACTCAAGCAGGATCTTCATTGTTCCGTCCAACCGCCTTTGAACTGAACAATAAAGTTTATGCAAAAGTAAAACCGCTTCCTGTCGGATGAAAATCCGATCTAACTGGCAATAAACTCATCGGAGAGGAACAACTACTACGTTTGAATTTCTGAGCGAAGGGTCTAAAGGAAAAATTCAAAAAAATCATTCAATTTTCACTTGTTAGCCGGGACAGCCTCTACATTTTTGCTTTTGAAGACCGAGATCACTTGACAGGAGATATTATGATAGAACAGTCACCGTCAATGGCGATAGTGAGAAGGTGTTTGCAGCGGTTTGTGTACTTTGCGACCGTTTTCCAAATGCATGGATCTATGCAACAGGCAGTATTGCAGCAAGAATACGGCTTTACAAAATAGGAATAAACATGTACTTTGACATAGTACAGACAGACTTTTAAATATTTGAGCAGACGCTAAGTGAATGGAAACCTTACGTAAATAGCAAGACTACCATGCCACGGAAAATAGAAAAAGCGAAAAAGGCATTTGAAAAAATAGGTTGCCTGACCTGAAATAAAGCCGCTAAGAATGAGTGGCAATCGCAGGGCATGACTTTGAACGTTAGTTCTGGATCTGCTTTGGCTGCAAACGAGGAAGAGTAAGAGAACAGAGTAGTGCAAACATGCTGTCTGTTCAATTGTTGTCTGCTATTACTCAAGCGTCCAATCACCCCTTCATCCACCCCTCCGCCTTCGCCAACAGCTCCTCATCACTCACCCATTCCCCCCGCTCCCTCTCATACGCGCTTTGCGTTTTTACCAACCTCAGCGTATACGGCGACCCCTTCTTTATCGTTTCCATCGCAAGATCAATCGTAACACGACCAATAGCATTTTCCACCTCTCTTCGCAACGACTCCCCCGCCCGGTAATCAAAAACCTGTACCGACGCCGATTGCAGGAACGGTGCCAGCATCATCCAGACTTTGCTGTCTGACCCCGTAACGGGTACTGGTCTTGACCAGTCTGCCGGTGGCTTTGGCTTGTTATCAACCCGGCGCCTGAGATCTCTTACGCCGGCCTCGAGGATCTGCCGACCCAGGATACTCTTCTCACCTGGTTTCACGATGACCGAAACCACTACCTCATTGACAAAGTCACGACTCAACTTCCGGGTAAAGGCTTCGGCGGTCTTTTTCTGCCAGCCGGCATCGCCGGATTTCATTTCGCTTAAGATCAGCACTTCCCGTAATATATTCTTTCCCCTGTCCTTCCCACTTTCGGGCAGATCGAGGGCTTGCAGGTAAACAGGAATCTTTTCGATGTGATGAAGCACGAACTCTTTGAATAAATCACCGGAGTTGGATAAATGATGAAGAATAGTAAGCTGATGTTCCAGCTCTTTTGGCCTCCTCGTCATGCCGATGGCAGTGAAAATATCTTCAAAAAAAATGGCCTGATACTTCTCGAATAATCTCACCCAGCTTTCCACAGAGATCTGGCTGAAATGATCTATCAGCAGCTGGTTGCCCTTTTGAAACAGGTAGTCTTTTTCATCAACGTTTACCAGCAATTCTGCCAGCGGACTAAAATCCAGTTCGGCTGCGCCCTTATTTTCGAAACTATTGCCGATTAGCTTTTTAATCAGTTCGATTTCCGTTATTTCCAGTTTATCCCAACATGCATTATAGTAAGCGATCCATTCGAGTTTGTTATCAAGTGGCAGATCAACAAGCATGTTATAATGATATTTCCGTGGCCATAAAAAAACAGCTCCATAATGATACCAGTACTCCATCTCCATTCCTGCGTTGCCAGTATATCCGGTCGAATCTTTTTCAATGGGCTTACCTTCGTTCATGCTTATCGGCGAAATGATGTCCTCATCTTCAAATGTTAAATTGCGTAAAGGAGGTATGCCTTCCTGCATCCAGTGCTTCACTTCCGTATACTCATTGAAGATTTCACCCATTTCGTCATTATCTATTGGCCCGTTTCCGCTGACATCCTCGTCATCATCCTCATCTCTGTTTTTGCGACGCGACCCCACTGGACTTGGGTGAATATTCCTCCAGCAATTGCCCAACCACGTAGCTTGTTACCAGTCCTAACTTAGCGTGGAAGCCGGCTTTTTCTGCTCCCTGGATTAATACCTCCGCCCTGGGACGATCGTTGAGCTTAAGCGATTTCATTGTGAAATTTGAAGGAGTATACTGGTGCCCAAGCAAAACGATCTTGGGTATATCCTCATCTTCTTCAACAGTTTTCAGCAAGGCCGCCACCTCGTTAGCGTATGTGCCTAACTGCTGGATCGCTATCTTTTTCTTATCCTTTTTCTGAACAAGGTTATAGACCAGACATATCCTGTACCCGGAACGGATGAGCCTAATTTCATGTTCGCAATCTGCATAGAATGCCGCAAAAGGGAACTGGTAATTATTTACAGGATCAGAAAAATCGATGGTGCTGGTATTTCCATCGAAGCTTACGAGCAACTCTCCGCCTTCATGCCGGCATGGCAGGCCAATAATCAGGGTGCCAAACATGCCAGGCTCCTTTTCAGAGTCTTTATGAGCAAGAAAGAAATCGCCCTTTTCATAGATGAGTAATTTGTACAAATTGGCCGTAACAGGATACCCCTGGATGCCCAGGTCGGTTTTAACCTTAACGATAATCTCTTCGATAATATTCTTCCAGCCACTGTTATGAAAATTAATTTCCCCAGCATCTATTTCCCATGCGCTTCGAACGGTCGCATCCAATACTGTTTCGCTTCCTTTTCCGAAAGGGGCCTTATGAGAGCGTGCAATCAATTCCTTTACCTGTGAGGCAATTACGGGGAAACCAATTTCTCCAACACCGTGCACTTCCATTCCCGGGAAAATAAATGGCTGGTTGCCCGCACTTACAAAAGTGCCGCTGCCTTTGATCTTCGCCAGGATATCGAGTAGTTTTTTTTTAAAATCCGACATAGAGTATCAACTTTGAGATACGAGGATGCAAGGTAAGATACCGGAATAAAAGTAAAGTTGCCCGATAGACATTAAATTAATTGCTTTGTTCACAATTACCAATTTGAGTCAGATGGCCTACAGCATTCTCTATCATAATGAGCTCGATATAAAAACAGTCGAAAAAACATATTCCAAAACAATTCGGCAGCTTCAGTCCGGCGATTTTAAAAGTGCGGATGTGCGGAAAATGGGGAACACCATTTACTATCGCGCCCGGCTCGATGTCAGGGACCGGCTGCTGTTTACCCTCATTACTTATCAGCACAAGAAGCATCTGTTGCTGCTGGAAGTAATAAAGTTCCACGACTATGCGCAGAGCCGGTTTTTGCGCGGCGCCCAACTGCCGGAAGATGATAAACTGCTCGCCGTGCCTGATCCGCTACAAGCGCCTGACGAACAAGGGCGCGAGTTGTCGTACCTGAATGCTTCCAGTAACACGGTACACCTGCTGAATAAATTCATCTCCTTCGATGTAATGCAGCAGGCTGTTTTTTCTTTACCTGCCCCGCTCATTATCATTGGATCTGCCGGCAGCGGCAAAACGGCCCTCGTTCTGGAAAAGCTCAAGACAATGAACGGCAGCGTTGCCTATATTTCGCTATCAGCATTTTTAGTGGAAAATGCCTCTCGCCTTTATTACGGAAATGGTTACGACAATGAAAACCAGGAAGCAGAATTTCTTTCGCTTAATGACTACCTCAGCAGTTGGGGGAAACCGCAGGGGCGGGAAATACATTTCAGAGCCTTCGAAGCCTGGTTTGACCGGCATAACCAGGCATTGAAAATTAATGAGCCGTACCGCGTGTATGAAGAATTTAAAGGAGTGATCACCGGTTCTCCCGTACACGCTGCATGGCTTACCAGGGAAGAATATCTTTCCCTTGGTGTAAGGCAATCTATTTTTACTATACCTGAACGCGAAAAACTCTACCCGCTATTTGAAAAATACATTGTCTGGCTCAAAGAAAACAACTGGTTCGACAGTAATATTGTATGCCACGCCTTCCTGGAAAAAGTGCAGCCCCGCTACGATTACATGATCGTCGATGAAGTACAGGATATCACTAACATTCAATTAAAATGCATCCTGCAGTCACTAAAAGGAAAATCGAAGTTTATTTTAACCGGCGATAGCAACCAAATTGTTCACCCGAATTTTTTCTCCTGGTCAAAAGTCAAGACCTATTTTCATCAAAGTGGCGACGCTGGCAAACAGGTCAGCATACTTAAAACCAATTATCGCAACAGCCAGCAGGTGGTGCGGCTAAGCAATTATCTTTTAAAAATAAAAATCCGTCGCTTTGGCTCCATTGACCGGGAAAGCAATTATCTCGTTGATACGATCAGTGAAGAATCGGGCGAAGTAATATTATACAATGATGAGGATAAAAAGAAAAACGAACTGAATCGCCGTACGCAGCAAAGCACCGAGTTTGCAGTAATAGTTACCGATAATATGTATAAGGAAGAAGCAAAACGGCATTTCAAAACTCCGCTCGTATTCAGCGTGCAGGAAGCAAAAGGACTTGAATACGAAAATGTGATACTGGTAAATTTTATTTCTCAATACGACGCTGAATTCCGCGAGATCACCAACGGCGTTTCTGCAAATGACCTGGCAGTGACAGAAGTGCAATACAATCGCGCCGCCAACAAAGAGGATAAAGACGCGGAAATTTACAAGTTTTATATTAATTCATTGTACGTCGCCATCACCAGGGCCATAAAAAATATTTACATCTTTGAAAAACGCATCAATCACCCCATGCTTGAACTGCTGCAATTACGGGAAAGCAACAAAGAAATACAGGTAGCCGAATTAAAATCGAGCCGGGAAGAATGGCTTGAAGAAGCCCGGCGCCTGGAAGAACAGGGAAAATCTGAACAGGCTGAACAGATCCGCTCCAAATACCTGGGTTACGATTATATTAGTGCCGAGCAGCTTGAGATAATATTGCAGGCGGCTCTTGATCCGGCAAAAAAAGAGCATGAAGTAAAGAAAGAACGCAAACAATTGTTTCAATATGCGATTCATCATGCCCGCTTTGACTGGATCGAAAAACTTGCCCAGCTTCAGTTTCAGCGGGCGGTACTTTATATGAAAGAAGTGCGGCTGCACAGGAAAGAGTTCACTAAAAATCTGCGGTTGGGCCGGATTCAGGATGTGTTGTCGACGATCAATACGTATGGAATTGGTTTTACTTCTGAAGAAGGCGGTTCTTCACTGATGCTGGCACTGCATCATGGCCAACATCAATTAGTGACGGAACTTCTCAAGCGTCATGCTTCCATCCGTCAAATGGATTCCAATGGCTGGCTGGCCGTTGACTACCTGCTGCAAGGTTATTATTTAAACGTTTTGCTCAAACATCAGCAAATGGCTTCTTTGCAGACTTTGCGGCAATTTTGGCACCAGGTAAAACCGCAGAGTATTAACATGAATGTGTACGATCGCCAGTTGAATATCGGGGGAAACTCCATGCTTTTCTTTTTAACCATTGCATTAAGGAGTATGGAGTCTAAACAACCAAAAAAAATAAAGATTACATGGCAGGAAAATGAAAATCGTGTACTCATAACCGGTACCTTTTCGATCGATGATATCGTGAAGCTGGCATCGCTGATGCCTGATGAAATACTCCTTCCTTATCGTAAGAACCGCTCGTACATAAACAGCGTACTGGCATCGAATGAAATCAGCCGCAGGGATCAGCCGGGCTGCAAGCTTCTTTTTGAAAGAGTGCAGAGAGGATGGTACATAATGAATCCGAATATTAATTGGACAATTTGAAAAGCGACGAAAGGCGCTTATTACAAGCACAAAAACAACAAATTGCTAAAAGGCCTGGATAGTTGATGCAAATTTTCCATTGAGTTGGCAATGAAAATCCAGTACTGTTCTGTCCCTTCAAAAAAGAAATTCATAAAAACTGCAAGTGGAGCTGGCAGCATTGCTGCAGGGATGCCTTGTTTAAAAATCAATCCAGCCGTCAGCGTTGTACGTGGCGACGTCAGGGTTTAATACATTGAAATAACCTTCATATTTAATTTCACCTTTCGCATGGACAAACCTGCCACGTCCACCCACAATGGTCGCTTTTCCATTAAAGCCGACCAGCACCGCCGATATGGGATAAGTGCTTCCGCTGCCGGTGATGGCCGAGGTAAAAATGGCGTCGCCAGCCTTATTGACCATAATAGAATTGATGACCTGGCTGTTAGTAGCGGGCGTAAGATTCAGCCCGGTAACAATGGCACCCAGGGTAGTAAAATCGCCAGGCTGGATTAATGGCAAAGGCCCGCCGGTCAGTGGGTACGCGGGCACCGCTGAAACCGGTGCTGCCACGGAACCTTCCGGCGGAAGGTTACCAGTTGTACTGTATACCAACTGATTGAAATAAACCGATCCGTTTCCAAGAAAGGTCGCTTCTCCCGATCCCGCGCCGGGGAAATAGGCAAAGCCAATTTTCTTAACGCCATTTACAATAACTTCCATGGGAGCAGCAGGGGAAACGCGGTACCAGGTTTTGGTCCTGATTTGAAAATTCTTTTTATTAGAATCTTTTTTGCAGGATGATAACAGGAAGAGCGTGAAGAGCAGAGCAAGAAACGTTTTGGATGCAGCGAGAATTTTCATAAAAAAGTTTTATTAATGGAAGAATTAGATCACTGTCACACAGGGAACACACCGGATGGGCAAAATTGTAGCGTCAGTACGTTGGTGTCTACATTAGTATAATTTTAATAATATTTTATGATCAAAACAAGCAAATTGCATTCTCTTTTTAAAATTTATGTTCCTGCCGATGCGCGATGCATCGCTTCTCTTGCAGCTATGGCCAAGCTGATAAAATCCTGAGTAATTTCGCCGTTTTTGATATGCGAGGTTAGTGCTACTTTTTTGTCATTCCAATGAAGCGTCTCAGGTTCTTACCATTCAATGCTTTTTACACGCTTCATTGAAATCTCCGGAAAGTCTGGGAGGTAGTATTTTAGCAAGCATCTGTGACTGATCGTTATATTGGAGTACTGGGTACCTAATGAATGGCAAATCCACGTAAATCGGGAGATTTCATTATAAGCATTCTTTCTTTTTTGTCATTCCAATGAAGCGCTTACAGCAAGACCTTTAATGCGGGCAAGGTCATTATTTAAGGGCCACGTTATCATTCTAACATGAACAATTCAATGGCTTTATCAGTGCTTGTCAGGCCGGTGTTAATGAAATCTGACTTTGGATTTCCATTTGTTGATTTGCAAGAAAAACGGCTTTTACAAAAAATCTTCTTATTTTTTTGTTTCGATTCAGCACTCAAGAAACCAACCATGTAAATTTCCAACACAGATGTCTTCCTCTCGTATGCCTGGGAAGGAGAAAGCGAAATATTTGTAAATGATTTAGATCAATCGTTGAAAAGCCGCAACCTTGTGATAACACGCGACAAGCGGGATCTCGGGTATAAGGGTTCGATCACCGATTTTATGAAGAAGATTGGCGCCGGTAAAGCCGTAGTGGTAGTGATCAGTGATGATTATTTGAAATCGCCGTATTGCATGTTCGAGCTGCTTCAAATTTACCGGAACCATGATTTTATGGATCGGACTTTTCAGGTTGTATTGCCCGATGCGGCGATCTTCGATCCCCGATCAAGAATGCGGTATGTGGAGTATTGGCATGAGAAAAAAACGGAACTGGAAACCATCTTTCAACAGTTTGGCCCCGGGGCTATTTCCGCGATAGGCGATGATTATAAAAATTACGATAATATTTCCAGCAGGGTTGGCGAAATTCTAAGTGAACTGGCAGATAGCAATGCGCTTAGCCCGCAGATACACAAGAGCTCAAATTTTTCGGATTTGTACAACGCCCTGATTGCGCGGCTCGATAAGGATGCCCGATACACGAGGGAAAAGAACACCCAAAAACTGCTGAGCGAACTCTTTACTGGTTCCAAAAAACGTTACAGTGAGCTCACCGGAATGGGTGGACCGTATCAGCACTTAAATATTACCGAAGCCATTTGGCGGGAATCAATCCAGAGCAATCCGAAAACAAGCCCGACAAACCACTAATACAAGCCACGATCAGAACCAAAAACGGCGAGGAGCGTTCACTGGTCAATTCCCTGGAAAATCTCTGGCAGCATGAAACACGGCACGCCGTACTATTCGGAGATGGTGGTATGGGTAAAACGGTTTCCTTGATTCATTTATGGGACACCCTGTTAAAAACCAACAGCGAAATCGTCCCGGTCTTTCTCACGTTAAACGAATACAATCAGCCGCATTTACAAAAAGAGGATTTTATCGCAAAACGAATCGCCAGGCATTACCTGGGCGAAACCACTGATAAAACCATAGATGACATTTGGGAAGCTTGGAAAATAGAGAAGCAACCGGGAACGCCTAATATGATATTATTATTAGATGGCTATAATGAAATTACCGTCGACAGGAGGCAGTTGATCCTTGAATTAAATGAGCTTCGGCTGAAGGGCAAGGCGGTACAAATTTTGGTCACCTCGCGTTACGAAATGGACAGCCTCACATGGAGTAACGGTTTTCATTCACTGGCTTTGCAGCCTCTGGATGCTAATAAACTTAGATTCTATTTAGCCAGCCAAAATCTGCGGTATCCGGAAGATGAGAGGCTCCTGCAAATTTTGCAGAATCCCATGATGTTGACTTTGTATGCCAATGCAAACGAGATCATTGATCAATATAAAGAGCATAAACAGTTTAATTTTAAGCCGCGGATTACTACCCAGGGAGAATTACTCTGGAACTTCCTGGAAGCCCAACAGGTAAGGCTTTCTAAAATATATGGTGATGACACCTGGCAATATTATTATTGTAAATTTCTGATCCGTCATTTTCTTCCCTATCTGGGTTATGAAATGGAAAAAGCAGGACAATTTTCAATTGATAAAAAACAATTGAAATCATTAATTAATGACGCATGTAAATATTTCTACCGTGAAGAGTTTATTGAAGCGTATCCGGATTATAATTTCCTTCCCGAAAATTTTAATCTCGAACCGCTTGGTTTTCGGCGGGCAGATAAACGATTCGAACAAATTAGCAAATCACTCTGCGGAGAATTATCCCTGACGAAGCAAAACGGCAAATACTTCTTGCCTCAGGGACATAGTGATAGTGTCACCAGTGTTGCATTTCATCCCGACGGAAATTCATTTATTTCAGGGTCATCCGATAGTACCATCAAAGCATGGAACCTCCTGACAGGAGAATGCACCGGCACTTTCCAAGGACATAGTGACTGGGTTTCCAGCGTTGCCTTTCATCCGGACGGAAATTCATTTATTTCAGGGTCATCCGATCATACCATCAAGGCGTGGGACCTCCTTACGGGCGAATGTATCTCGACAATGAAAAGTGTCGGTGGACTACTGTTAGCAGGTTGCTCCTTTAGAAACCTGCATCCTGGCAGTCAATTCACACCAGAGGGTAAAGATTTAATGCGGCAATACGGTGCCATTTTCGATGAGGCCGACCAGGAAAAATGGAATACGGCGATTGAAATGTTTGATAGTGATTAACAGCTCACTATTTCATATACTGAAAAAAGCACCGACATCGAATATACAGCTTGCCTATCCTGACAATGATTTTATTGCCAATTACGGAAATATTCGGCTGATTGGCATGGAACGATCTGGACCTTTGAAATTACCCAAACTGCCTGAAACGATGCCGGTTTATGATAGAAAAGGAAGTACTGCAAATACGCAACATCTCCGTCGAATTTGAAACTAAGATATAAAGCGTAATTTTAACGAAAGTAAGAAGAATGCATGTGGCTGTAAAGATACTACCTCATTACTCCTGGTCCGACTGGGAAACCTGGGAGGGTCAGTGGGAACTGATCGAAGGGATTGCACATGCTATGGGCCCACTGCCAGTTCCCAAACATCAACAGGTTGCTACCAGCCTGGCTGCAGAGTTTCATTTCCAATTAAAACAATGTAAAGAATGCGTTACATATCAACCCCTGGATTATCGTGTAGCAGATGACATTATTCTGCAACCGGATATGTTAGTGGTTTGCGGTGCTATTACAAAGAAATACCTCGACTTCGCGCCCGCACTCGTCGTTGAAATATTGTCGCCTGCTACTTTCTTAAAAGACAGGCACACTAAATTTTCCATTTACGAAGCTCAGGGCATTCCTTACTATCTCATCCTGGAACCAGGTGTGGAAGAAGTAGAAATATATACACTTGAAAACAACGCCTACACGTTTAGTCGGAAAGGAAAAGATTTTACATTCACGTTCAGCCTGGAAGGGTGTGAAGCTACTATCAATTTTGCAGAGATTTGGTAATTGGCAGCAAAAGGAAAACTTCGGCGAGGATATTCTGCGAGCTATCTCGTTTTAAAAGTTCACCTACGCATACTTACGGCAACTAATATTGCTGGAAAAATTCCCAGATCAGGTTATTGGCATTGATCACTTTGGAAGGACTATCTCCAATCGCGCTACCTGGCAGTCCGCCGGGCCATGCATGTCCGTCATCCCTGGTTAAATAATATTGAATACTTGTGTATGTATTGCAGCGTTTAATTATGATGAAATTATAAATTTGAAGCTGCGTGCAGGGCATTATACTTGAGATGAACCATTACGGAAATAAATCAAATGCCGAAAGTATATGATCACCGGTGAAGGTATTGAGAGAAGCTTCAAAAAAAGATCGGTTCTAAATTAAATACAACTTTCGTGTTATTTGATTAGAATCAAAGTATTTATAATTTCACAAAAAATAACAAGCAGTTTTCATTTTCACATCCTAACCAATGCTCTTCAAACTACCCTGGCAAAAAGAAGCCGGCCAAAATGCTTTTTCGTAATTCGATGCAAAGAATCACTTCTGCCCGCGTCTCAATAAAGGAGACTTCCACAAGCTTACCGGGAACTCCTTCAGCAGTTTTATTCTTGATCCTATATATGCCTTTATTAACTAAAGCGAGGGATGATGAATATGAAAAAATAAAAAAGCTTTCATTCGCCCAAACCCTGCTTTATTGCTGGTGCCAGATGGACGGACAAGTATGCAATGGGGGCTTCGTACAATTTTACTACAATGGGTTTGGGCATTATGTTCCTGCGATTATCCAGGGCCTGGATATAATCGGGGATAAGGAAATGGCAGATCTCGTACGGACTGCGGACCGGTTTTACCACAAAGAAAACCGCTTCATCAATAGAGTGTGGAAATCCGGGATATTCGGTAATGATGTAT
>JBBJOD010000477.1:0-4316 GCA_037721715.1 Chitinophagaceae bacterium
ATGCCTTGTGACACGTATACCAGCAGCTGTCCCGGGTCGGCGATGCCCGGGCAGACAGCTTCACTCAAAATGCCGATGGTCATGCCACGCTGTAAAATTTTTCTGAAAATGTCTTTTACGTCTGTTTCTACCTTATGTATAACATGCCATTCATAATTATCAATCACCATCTCTTTCCATAATTGCTTCAGGTACCTCCTGGCAGTTCGCTCGTTTTCAACAAAGAACGCCTGGCATTCTTTCACCGAATTGAGTACATAAGCTGGTATTACCTGTAGGCTGCCTTCGTCTAAAAATGTAGGTACCAGGTATACTTGTCCTAGAGCTGCACTGGCCATTACACTAATTTTTGCTGGTGATATAAACTGAGGGCAGCTGCAACAACAGCATATGCCGGTGCAAGCACCCATCCGATAACAGGAAGCAGATGCATGGAATAAAAAATGATCCCGTTTCCTATTGCAAGTCCTTTGCGATTGCCGATGAAGGCAACGCTTTCATTTGTTGACAACTTATGCCGCTCACAACTATAATCAAGCATTGAAAAGCCATAATAATAACATTCAATTAATAATGCGATGATAGGGGTGATCCAGCCAACAACCGGTATAAAAGAGACGATAAGAATGGATACAATGTAAACTGTTTGCCAAAGGGTATTTCTCAATGCCAGTTTGGTACCACGAACAATTTCTTTAAATAATTGGATGAAGCTGAATGGGTAGTCTTTTCCTTCCAGGATAGCTTCTGTTTTTTCACTAAGGTAAGCAAACAGCGGAGAGCCAACAATCAGAAACAGGAATTTGAACAATGAAAAATAAAAGAATACCAGGATCAACCTGACCATGATACCACCCATTACAAAAATAAAACTCAAAAAACCGCTTTTTTGTTGTTGAAGCCACCTGTCGATGCCAATCAGGTTACTCAGGTAAGAGACGGCCTCATTTGAGGAGATGATGAAGAAATATATGCCTGTGCAAAATAACAGCGTATAAAATAGACCTGGCAAGATGATCCATTTCCATAAACGATGCTTATTGATGAACTGGTGAGCCCTGAAATATGATTCTATGGCTATTACTATCTCTTTGAGCAAATGGCATGGAATTTTTTAATGTATAAATTTATTACTTTGAGAGCAGATGGTACAAAATTTTTTATATGAACAAATTGGGAATGGATTTTTACCAGCGAAGCGATGTACTTTCTATCGCAAATGAACTGTTGGGAAAGCTGTTGGTTACTCAATTCAATGGTCAGTTAACAAGTGGCCGAATTGTTGAAACCGAAGCTTATAATGGTGTCATTGACAAAGCTTCTCATGCTTTCAATGGAAGAAGAACCAATCGCACGGAAGTAATGTTTGGATCTGGTGGAAATGCGTATGTGTATCTTTGTTATGGTATCCATCACCTTTTTAATGTGGTAACCAATGGTCATGGAACGCCTCATGCCGTATTGATAAGGGGTATTCAGCCAGTGGCAGGTATTGAAGTGATGCTTGAAAGAATGAATAAAACAGCACTCGGGAATTCGGTAGGTAAAGGCCCGGGAAATGTATCAAAAGCCCTCGGTATTCACACCCGGCACAGCGGTTATTCCTTACTGGGAGACGATCTCTTTATTGCAGCGGATGATTTCGAGTTGAACAGGTCTTTGATCATCGCTTCACCGAGAATTGGGGTGAATTATGCCGGCGAGGATGCAAGCCTGCAGTACAGGTTTCATGTAAAAGGCAATCCTTTTGTAAGTGGTAAAAAGATGGTACGAAGCAGGATTTTCTAAAGTAGTTGCATCTTAGTAATGGATCTGTGTTTTCGAAAGAAAAGGCCTGGCAAAAAAACCCTGGAATCCCATAATCCTTTAATGGCGCTTAAAATTTCGGGCATGGAATATTCTTCCTCTCGCCGTTATGTCGCTTGATATATATCAGGGATATTTCAATTCCGCCGCGGCTTTGGGAGGCGGTTTTTAAACTGCTAACATTTACATCGTAAGTAGCGCCTAATCGAAAATCCGCAAATTCCAAACCTAGATAAGGTATAATGGCATCACCGAAGCGATACCAGGAGCCGGCATAGAAACTGGTCGGATTATCCAGGTCGCCATTTACATTTAATGCCACTGCTCCTCCAAGTACAGTGTTTGTGGCACCTGCCTGCCGGCTATGAACGGCGCTTAGATGCAGGATGGCATTCTCCGCTACTGTTAAGTATCCACCGCCATGTAAAGTTAACCGGGGATTAAGCAAATAGTAGCCTCCATCGAAGCTTTCTTTGGGCTTGTTTATATGATAAAATGATGCGCCAAAGTAATAGTTATTATACCCATTGGTAGAGCCATTATACAGCATGCCAGCATTAAAATCGAAATAATTTACAGAAACGGATCTGCCGTTTATGGGTTCACTGGTCGGATTGGTCCATCCGCCGAACTGGTCAAGTTCCTCTTCAAAATTTAGTTTCCCACCGTCTAGTTTTTTTCCTGCAAAGCTTCCCTGGAATCCTACTCCTATCTGGTGGAGGCCGTTTTCATCAAGGCCCTTGTGATAGGCAGTTGATATGGATATATAATTACTGGTTAAAATACCGTTGGCTGTTCTGTCTGTCATGGCCATCACACCTACTCCCCATGTATCTGTTTCTGAGATACGGTTTGGCAGGATGGCCAGGTCTGCTGATATGGTGGAGGTTACATACGCTTTGCTGATTGCGGGCCATTGGTCTCGGTAGTTACCGGCTATCCGGTATAACCCGTCAAATTTCCCGGTAAGTGCAGGATTTAAGGTTAACGGCGAAGCGTAGAACTGAGAAAAACCCGGATCCTGGGCCAAGGAATGCAATGTTACCAGAACGGCGAAAAGTATAATTACTAATTTTTTATTCATTGTGGCCCATGAGGTGATTGTAAAGTACATAAAAAGCAGCTCTTCACAGGAAATTATTAACGAAGCAGCACTGCACTTTAGTGTGATGGGTGGGCTAACAGGCAGGAACTGATAGAACTTCCCGGAATGGACCCGGGAACCGGCGCAAGTGGTTAGGAGGGTGATGAAGGAATGATCTATGTAATTAAGTGATGTCATCCGGGCATTTCCGGCGAGACTTGTGCTGAGACTGGATGCCTGCAGGCCAAAGTTGTCCAACTGTCAGCTCGTATAGCAGTATGAACTTAAGAACCCGTTGGAACACTTGCGCCAGGCTTTTGAGATGACATCCGGCATTCCGTTGAACTTGTGCCGAGACTGGAAGCCTGCAGGCCAAAGTTGTCCTACTGCCAGCTCGTATAGCAGTATGCACTTAAGAACCCGTTGGAACACTTGCGCCAGGTTTGCGATGACATCCGGCATTCCGTTGAACTTTGTGCCGAGACTGGAAGCCTGCAGGCCCAAGTTGTCCAACTGCCAGCTCGTATAGTAGTATTCACTTAAGAACCCGTTGGAACACTTGCGCCAGGTTAGCGGTTAGGCGGGAACCGCAAAGGTCACGAACTGGCGCAAGTGTTCCAACGGGCTTTTCACAAAATATTAGAACAAGACGAAAGTGCCCGTTGGACAACTTGTGACCGCCTGAGGAAAGACCTTAAATTAACAAGGCAGGAACCGCCTATCAGCGGCACAGAAAATCACCCATCACTCATCACTCATCACCCATCACTTATTACCCATCACACCTGTACCTTGGTTCCAAATGCAAGGTCACCTGCATCTCCGAGGCCGGGAACAATAAACCCTTTAGCGGTTAATTCGTCGTCGATAGCACCACACCAGATCTTGACTCCCGGTTCGCTGCGGTGCACGTATTCAATGCCTACTGTACAAGCGATGGCAGCAACAATATGTATGGATGCAGGGTGCCCTTCAGCACGTAAATATTGAATGGTTTTTACAAGCGACGAACCCGTTGCCAGCATGGGGTCAGAAACAATCACCACCCTGTCTTCCAGCTCCGGGCAGGAGATATAGTCAAGGCTGATATCAAAAGTGCCGTCTTTGTTATGCTTGCGGTAAGCAGAGATGAATGCATTATCTGCCCGGTCGAAATAATTTAGCAAACCCTGGTGCAAGGGGAGACCTGCCCGGAGTATGGTAGCGAGTACAGGCTGCGACTTTAATACCTTGCAAACGGATGTACCCAGCGGCGTGTCAATCTCCTTTTCCTCATACTCCAGTTGCTTGCTGATCTCTAAAGCGGCCACCTCTCCGATCCTTTCAAGATTGCGGCGGAATCGCAAACGGTCGGTTTGAATTTGCTCGTGCCTGATTTCACTTATCCAATCACTTAGCAGCGAATACTTTTCACTGAGATTAATAA